>JALYVC010000077.1 GCA_030853445.1 Actinomycetota bacterium
GCCCACCGGGGCGCGGACGCTGCGGCGAGCGGACCCTGCACCAGGGTGGTCTGATACCCCTAGGGGTGTACCGACACCAGATGGCACCTTCGACCTCTGGCGGGTCGAACGGTCAGCGGCCGAAGACCGCCGGCAGGGTCGCGGTGTGGGTCTCACGCAGGGTCTCGAGGTCGATCGCGAAGGAGACGTCCTCACCCGACGGTGAGGCGGCCGTCACCCTCAGGCCGTCGGTCTCGGTGTCGACGACGCCGAGCTCGACCACCGGCACCCGCCCGCCCACTGCGGCGAGGAAGTCACGCTCGGATCCCGGCGCGCAGGCCACGACGACCCGGCCGGTCGACTCGGAGAAGAGCGCGGTGAAGGGATCGACCCCGACGCCCTCGAGCGAGACCTGCACACCGACGCCATGACGCAGCACGGACTCGGCGAGGGTCTGGGCCAGACCGCCCTGCGAGAGGTCGTGGGCGGTCGTGAACCACCCGGCGGCCGCCCCCTCCTGCAGCACCGCTGACAGCGCCATCTCGTGCGCGAAGTCGACCCGGGGCGGCACGCCCCCGAGGTGCCCGTGCACCACGTGCGACCACTCGGAGGCGTCGAGCTCGTCACGGGTCTCGCCGAGCAGGAAGACCCGGGACTCGTCGACGGTGAAGCCCGACCCGGTGCGCACCGAGACGTCCTCGAGCACGCCGAGCACCCCGATGACGGGGGTCGGGTGGATCGCCACGTCGCCGGTCTGGTTGTAGAACGAGACGTTGCCGCCGGTGACGGGGATGCCAAGCGTCTTGCAGCCCTCGGCGATGCCGCGCACCGACTCACGGAACTGCCACATCACGCCCGGGTCCTCGGGCGAGCCGAAGTTGAGGCAGTCGGTGACGGCCAGTGGTGCGGCGCCGCTCGTCGAGACGTTGCGGTAGGCCTCGGCCAGGGCGGCCTGCGCCCCGGCATACGGGTCGAGCTTGGCGAAGCGGCCGTTGCAGTCGGTGGAGATGGCAACCCCCCGGCCGGTCTCCTCGTCGACGCGCACGACGCCCGCGTCGTCGGGCATCGCGAGCGCGGTGTTGCCCTGCACGTAGCGGTCATACTGGTCGGTGACCCACGAGGTGTCGCAGAGGTTCGCGCTGCCGAGCAGGGTGAGCAGCGTCTCGCGCAGCCCCTCTGCGGCGTGCGGCCGCGGCAGGTGCGCCGTGGTGTCGGCGACCAGGACATCGAGGTATCCCGGGCGCTCCAGCGGGCGGTGGTAGACCGGCCCGTCGTGGGCCACGGAGCGCGGGGGCACGTCGACGATGGTCTCGCCGCGCCAGGTGATGATCAGGTGATCACCGTCGGTGACCTCGCCGATGACCGTGGCCTCGACGTCCCACTTCGCCGTGATGGCGAGGAAGGCGTCGAGCTGCGACGGCTCGACGATGGCCATCATGCGTTCCTGCGACTCCGACATGAGGATCATCTCGGGGGCCAGCGTCGCGTCGCGCAGGGGCACGAGGTCGAGCTCGACCTGCATGCCACCGTCGCCGTTGGACGCCAGCTCGCTCGTCGCGCAGGAGAGCCCGGCTCCGCCGAGGTCCTGGATGCCGGCGACGACCTTGGCGGCATACAGGTCCAGGCAGCACTCGATGAGGACCTTCTCGGCGAAGGGGTCGCCGACCTGCACGGCAGGCCGCTTGGTCGGGCCCCCCTCAGAGAAGGTTTCCGAGGCAAGCACCGAGACACCACCGATGCCGTCACCGCCGGTCTTGGCACCGAAGAGCACAACCTTGTTGCCGGCGCCACGGGCCGACGCGAGGTGGATGTCCTCGATGCGCATGGCACCGACGCACAGGGCGTTCACGAGCGGGTTGCCCTGGTAGCACTCGTCGAAGACGACCTCGCCGCCGATGTTGGGCAGTCCCAGGCAGTTGCCGTAGCCGCCCACTCCCGCAACGATTCCGGGCAGCACCCGCAGGGTGTCGGGGTGGTGGAGGGCGCCGAAGCGCAGCGGGTCCATCACGGCGAGCGGGCGAGCCCCCATCGACATGATGTCGCGCACGATGCCACCGACACCGGTCGCGGCGCCCTGGTAGGGCTCGACGTACGAAGGGTGGTTGTGGCTCTCGACCTTGAAGGTCACCGCCCAGCCGTCACCGATGTCGACGACGCCGGCGTTCTCGCCGATGCCGACGAGCAGCTTCTCACGCATCTCGTCGGTGGTGTTCTCGCCCCAGAGCGAGAAGTGGACCTTGCTCGACTTGTAGGAGCAGTGCTCGCTCCACATGACGGAGTACATCGCCAGCTCGGCCGAGGTGGGCCGGCGGCCGAGGATCTCGCGGATCTGGTGGTACTCGTCGACCTTGAGCCCGAGCTCGGCCCACGGCTGCGACACGTCGGGCGTGGTCGAGGCCGCAGAGACGCTGTCGACCGACGGCTGCGTGCTGGCGCTCACGCGGAGACTCCCTGGGCGAGGCGGGTCAGGACGGAGGTGAAGAAGCCGAGGCCGTCGACCGACGGGCCGTAACCCGGCTCGATCGCGTGCTCGGGGTGAGGCATCAGACCGACGACGTTGCCGCGGGCGTTGGTCACGCCGGCGATACCGCGGTAGGAGCCGTTGGGGTTGTCGCCGAGGTATCGGGCGACGACGCGCCCTTCGCCCTCGAGCTCGTCGAGTGTGTGCGCGTCGGCGACGTAACCGCCCTCGCCGTTCTTCAGCGGCACGACGACCTCCTGGCCTGCCTCGTAGTCGGAGGTCCAGGCGGTGGAGGCGTTCTCGATGCGCAGGCTCTGGTCGCGGCAGGCGAACTTGCGGTGGTCGTTGCGGATCAACGCGCCCGGCAGCAGGTGGCTCTCACAGAGCACCTGGAAGCCGTTGCAGATGCCGAGCACCGGCAGCCCGCCCTGCGCTGCGGGGACGAGCACGTCCATCACCGGGGCGAAGCGGGCGATGGCGCCGCAGCGCAGGTAGTCGCCGTAGGAGAACCCGCCGGGCAGGATGACGCCGTCGACCCCGTGCAGGTCGGCGTCACCGTGCCAGAGGGCCACCGGCTCAGCCCCTGCAGCCCGTACTGCGCGCTGAGCGTCCCGCTCGTCGAGCGAGCCGGGGAAGGTGACGACACCGATCCTCATACCGGAGTCGGTGGTGCTGGGGAGGGCGGTCACTGGGCGCTCTCGAGCGCGTGCACGGCGACGACGTCCTCGATGACCGGGTTGGACAGCAGGGTCTCGGCGGCCGAGCGGGCCGCGACGAGGTGCTCGTCGGTGACCTCACCCTCGACGGTCAGGACGAAGCGCTTGCCCTGCCGCACGTCGGTGAACCCCTCGAAACCGAGGCGGGGCAGGGACCGGGAGACGGCCTGCCCCTGCGGGTCGAGGATCTCGGGCTTGAGCATGACGTCGACGACGATGGCTCCCATGACGGGGGGCTCCTCGGGGGGTGCGGTGGCTCTGCGCGGTCGGCCCAAGGATATCGGCCCCGGCGGGTGGCGCCGAACACGCCGATCGTGCTTGACAACGACCGCCGCAGTGAAGAGCGTGGCCAGATGAGCGCACACCTCACCCGGCGCGGCCTGCTGGTCGCGGGGGTCGGTGCGGCCGCGGTCCCGCTCACGGTCGGCTCCCCCGGCAGCGCGATCTCGTCGGCGGACAGCCGCGCCCGCGCGCTCGTGCGGCAGCTGACCCTCGACGAGAAGATCGCGCTGGTCCACGGTGGGCCCTCTGACGTCGACGTCGGCTTCGTGCCCGGCCTTCCACGTCTGGGCATCCCCGACCTGCGCCTCACCGACGGCCCGGCCGGGGTCCGGCAGCCGAAGACGACCGACGGCCCGTCGACCGCCTTCCCCGCACCGATCGCGTTGGCCTCTACTTTCGACGACGGGCTCGCCAGGAGGCTGGGGAGCGCGTTGGGCAGCGAGGCGAAGGCCAAGGGACAGAACGTCCTCTTCGCCCCCATCGTCAACCTGGCCCGGGTCCCGGAGGGGGGCCGGCTGTTCGAGGGGTTCGGCGAGGACCCGATGCTCACCGGTGCCATCGGCCGAGAGGTCGTCCTCGGCATCCAGTCGATGGGTGTCGTCGCGACCGTCAAGCACTGGCTGGCCAACGACCAGGAGGACAGCCGTCACCAGGTCTCCGTGGACCTCGACGAGCGGACCCTGCGCGAGGTCTATCTCGCTTCCTTCGTCGAGGCCGTGCTGGGGGGCCGCGCGAGTGCGGTGATGGCCGCCAACAACGGCGTCGCGGGCGCCTACAACGGCCAGAGCGCCGCCCTGCTGCACGACCTGCTCAAGGTCGAGCTCGGCTTCCTCGGCTTCGTCTGCAGCGACTACTCCGCCACCCACGACACCGTGCTCGCCGCGCTCGCCGGGCTCGACCTCGACCTGCCCGACGACCAGTGGTTCGGTGCCCCGCTGCGCCGGGCCGTCGTCGACGGCACCGTGCCCGTCGCGGTGCTCGACGACAAGGTCGAGCGCCTGCTGCGCACCGTCATCGCCCTCGGCATCCTCGACGGCGGCGGCACCAGCGCCCGCGGCGGCCCGGGCGAGGTCAACACTCGCGCGCACGCCGACCTCGCGCAGGAGGTGGCCGAGCGGGGCGCCGTACTCCTGCGCAACGAGCAGGTCGGCGGCCTCCCGCTCCTCCCGCTCTCCCCGCAGGTGATCAGGTCGATCGCCGTCGTCGGCCCCTACGCAGCGAACCCCCGGATCGGCGGCGACGGAAGCTCGCACATCTCACCGTTGACGAGCGTGTCCCCGGTCGACGGCATCGCCGCCCACTTCCCCGGAGCCACGGTACGCTCGGCGCCCGGCGCCGTCGCGGAGGCCACACCGGTGCCATCGACGGTCATGCTCCCGCCGGGTGGCGGCCCGACGCACGGCCTGCTCGGGGCGTACTTCGCCAACGAGACCCACTCCGGCACACCCGTCTTCACCCGTGTGGACGGCCTCATCGGCCGGATCTGGGGCAAGGACGGTCCGGGCCACGGGATTCCTGCCGAGGGCTTCTCGGTGCGCTGGACCGGCACCCTCACGGCCCGCACCACCGGCACCCACACCTTCTCGACGCGCTCGGATGACGACTCCTGGGTCTGGGTCGGCGGAGCACTCGTCGTCGACAACGGCGGCGAGCACGGGCTGCGGGTGAGCTCCGGCCAGGTGCAGCTCGTGGCCGGTCGCCGCTACACCCTGCGGGTCGACTACGTGCAGCGCACGTTCCGCGCCGGCCTGAGCTTCTCGTGGCTCGAGCCTGTGGACACCCTGGTCCGGGCCGCTGCTCGCCTCGCGGCGAGCTGCGAGGTCGCGGTGGTCGTCGTCGGCGACGTCGAGACCGAGGGCAGCGACCGCGAGTCGCTGGCGCTACCCGGCCAGCAGGACCAGCTGATCGCTGCGGTGGCGGCCGTCAACCCGCGCACGGTGGTGGTGTCGCAGTCGGGTGGTCCCGTGCTCATGCCCTGGCTGGCCAGCGTGCCGGCCGTCCTCCAGCTCTGGTACGGCGGCCAGCAGGTCGGCGACGCCCTGGCCCGCCTCCTCGCCGGTGAAGTCTCCCCCGCCGGGCGGCTCCCCGTGACCTTCTGTCGCCAGGCGTCCGACTACCCGGCAAGGACCCCGTCGCAGTATCCGGGGGTGGCAGCCACCGGGTCCCACCAGCAGGGCCTCGACCTCGAGGAGCACTACGACGAGGGCCTGCTGGTCGGCTACCGCTACCTCGACGCGCAGCACACCGAGCCGATGTTCCCCTTCGGGCACGGACTGGCCTACACGACCTTCGCGTACGGCCCCGTGAGCGTGACGGTCAGCGGCTCAGCCCCCGACCCTGCTCTCAGCGTGCGGGTCTCGGTCCCGGTGACCAACTCCGGCAACCGGACCGGCGAGGAGGTCGTCCAGGTCTACGTCGCGCGGGTACGCGACCTCGGGGCGCCACCGAAGGTCCTGCGTGCCTACCGCCGTAGGGCCATCCCGCCCGGCACCCGCCAGGTCGTGCGGATCACGTTGGGCCGCAAGGACTTCGCCCGGTGGGACGTCGCCTCCCACGCCTGGGTCGTCCCTCCTGGACCGTATGACGTCATCGTCGGTGCCTCCTCGCGGGACATCCGCGGCACCGCCCGCATCACCCTCTCGTCATAGGGCTCGAGCCTCACCTCGGGCCGAGCGACGCATCCAGGGTCCGCGCCCACTGGGTCGCGATCCGGTTGCGCCGCTGGCCGTCGTCAGTCAGCAGGTTGGCCAGACCGAGGCCCCGCGCAAGGTCGAGGGTGGCCTGCACGGTCTCACGCGCCCCGGGCACGGTCTCGTCGACGCCCAGCAGGTCGACGACGACCCGGTGCACCTCGCGTCCCATCCGGGCCTCGAGCGGCACCACCTGCTCGCGCAGCTGCGGCTCGGAGGCGGCCGCGACCCACAGCATCAGCGCGGCCCGGAAGAGCGGGCCGGTGAAGAGGTCGAAGACCAGCTCGACGATCGCGGCGGTGCCCACGCCCTCGCGGTGCTGGGTCAGCTCACGGCGCAGCTGCTCGCCCCGCTCGTGCGTCACGTGCTCGAGAGCCGCGGTGAAGAGCGCCTCCCTCGTCGGGAAGTGGTGCTGGGCCGCCCCGCGCGACACACCGGCGTCCTGAGCCACGACGGCCACCGTGCTGGCGGCGTAGCCCCGCTCGGCCAGGCAGGTGATGGCCGACTCCAGCAGCCGCGCCCGGGTCGCCCGGGAGCGGTCCTGCTGCGGCTCGCGCTGGTCGGCCGCCGACGTCACGGCGCGTCCGGCGCCCATCGGGGCGGCCGCTTCTGCAGGAACGACGTCATCCCCTCGTGCGCCTCCTCCGAGGCGAAGAGCCGGGCCGAGAGCTCGCGCATCTCGTCGGCCCCCGCGTCGAGGGCGGCCAGGCCCGCCCGCGAGGTCAGCGCCTTGGTCTCGGCCAGCCCCTGGGGGGAGCAGCGCCGCAGCGCCGCGAGCAACGTCTCGAGCTCGGTGTCGAGGTCGTCGGTGGCCACGGTCACCAGCCCCGCCGCTTCCGCTGCGGCGGCGTCGAAGGTCTCGCCGGTCAGGTAGTAGCGGCTCACGGCGCGCGACGTCATCCCCGGCAGGGTGGTCAGCGAGATGATCGCGGGGGCCAGCCCGAGCCGCACCTCGGTGAAGCAGAAGTTCGCCGACTGGCTGGCCAGCACGATGTCGCAGGCCCCGATCAGGCCGAGCCCACCGGCCCGAGCCGGGCCGTCGACCCGGGCGATGACCGGTTTGGCCATCGACAGGACCGTGCGCAGCACCGCGAGCATCCGGCGCATCGAGTCGGCGGGACCGCCGCCGGGGGTCGCGTCGTCGAGGTCGGCCCCGGAGCAGAAGACGCGGCCGGTGTGGGTCAGGACGACGGCGCGTACGGAGCCGTCGGCGGCGGCCGTCTCGAGGTGCTCGGCCAGCTCGCCCACCAGCTGAGCCGAGAGCGCGTTGCGCTTCGAGGGCGAGTCGAGGGTGACCGTGGCGATCCCGCGGTCGACGCCATAGTGGACCAGCTCTGCGTGAACGGGCTCAGGATGGACGCGCTCCGACATGAAAACACCTTCCCAGGATTCGACACAGCTTGGTGGTCAGTACGACTTGGGCAGGCCCAGGCTGAACTGGGCGACGAAGTTGAGGACCATCTCGCGACTCACCGGTGCGATGCGCGCCACCCTGGCGCCGAGCACGAGGTTGCCCAGGCCGTACTCGTGCGCGAGACCGTTGCCGCCATGGGTCTGCACGGCCTGGTCGACGCACGCGATGGAGGCCTCGGCGGCGGCGTACTTGGCCATGTTGGCCGCCTCGCCGGCCCCCATGTCGTCGCCGGAGTCATAGAGCGCAGCGGCCTTCTGCATCATCAGCCGGGCCAGCTCGAGCTCGACCTTGGCCTTGGCCAGCGGGTGCGAGATGCCCTGGTGGGTGCCGATCGGCTTGTCGCCCCAGACCTTGCGGTCCTTGGCGTACGCGACGGCCTTGTCCAGGGCGTAGCGTCCCATGCCGACCGAGCTCGCCGCCGCCATGATGCGCTCGGGGTTGAGCCCGGCAAAGAGCTGCGCCAGCGCGGCGTCACCCTCGCCGATCAGCGCGTCGGCCGGAAGCCGCACGTCGTCGAGGTAGAGCATGAACTGCCGCTCCGGCATGACGACGTCCATGTCGATGGGCGTGAGCTCGAAGCCCGGGGTGTTGGTGGGGAAGACGAAGAGAGCCGGCGCCAGCTGGCCGGTGCCGGCGTCCTGCGTGCGGGCCACGATGAGGATGGCCTGGGCGTGGTCGACACCGGAGACGTAGTACTTCCGGCCCGACAGCACCCAGTCGTCTCCGTCGCGCCGAGCCGTCGTGGTGATCTTGTGGGTGTTGGAGCCGGCGTCGGGCTCGGTGACCCCGAAAGCCATGATCGTCGCGCCCGACGCGAGCCCCGGCAGCCAGCGCTCCTTCTGCGCCTGAGTGCCGAAGCGGGCGATGATCGTGCCGTTGATGGCCGGCGAGACGACCATCATCAGCAGCCCGCAGCCGGCCGCGCTGAGCTCCTCCTCGACGATGGCGAGCTCGGTCATCCCCGCGCCGCCCCCGCCGTGCTCCTGCGGCAGGTTGACCCCGAGGAAACCAGCGCGCCCAGCCTCGTTCCACAGCTCGGTGAGCGGCTCGTGGGCCCGCGCCCTCGGCGCGACGTAGGCGTACCCGTATCGGCGCCCCAGCTCGGCCACCGCCCTGCGCAGCGCGATCTGCTCCTCGGTCTCACAGAAGTCCATGCCCGCTCCCCTCGTCACGTGCTCACTCACCACTGCGTACGGAGTCCCGGACGGGCTCCTGCTCGAGCTCTTGCCCTGCCGCCACGACGGCGAGCACGGCTCCCACGTCGACCTGCTGACCGAGGGTGACGGCCAGCTCGGTCACGACGCCGTCGACCGGCGCGTCGATGCGGTGCTGCATCTTCATCGCCTCCAGCCAGAGGATCGGGTCACCCACTGAGACCGCATCCCCCCGGGCGACCGCGAGGCGCACGACCGAGCCCGGCATCGGGGCGACCAGCGACCCGGGTGCCACCAGGGAGGCCGGGTCGACGAAGCGCGGCACCCGGGTCAGTCTCACCGACCCCAGTGCAGAGTCGACGTGCACCGCCCCCTCGGCGACGGTGACGACGAAGGTGCGCCGGGCACCCGCGACGTCGAGCACCACCCGGTCTGAGCTGTGAGCCACCAGGACGACTCCAGCGAAACCCTCGGCCACGAGACCGTCACGAGTGAGGCGGTAGCGGATCTCGTGACCGTCGAAGTCGACCCGCTGAGGTGCGCTGACGACGTTGCGCCAGCCGGAAGGCAGCCCACCTAGGACCTTGTCAGAGCGCCGTCCGCCAGCGTCGACGGCCAGCGCGGCCGCCAGCGCCGACAGACGCACCGCCCCCTCGTCGGCCAGTGGTGCAGCCAGCACCTCGAGGCCGTGACGGTCGAAGAACGCGGTGTCGGTGTCACCAGCGAGGAACGCCGGGTGCCGCAACAGGCGCACCAGCAGGTCGCGGTTGGTGACGACCCCGTGCACCGTCGAGCGCGCGAGCGCCCGGGCGAGCCCGGCCGCGGCCTGACCACGCTCGGGCGCCCAGGCGATCACCTTGGCGAGCATGGGGTCGTAGTGGATGCCGATGACCGAGCCGTCCTCCACCCCACTGTCCAGCCTCAGGCCGCTGGCGCCGGGCGCGGTCGAGAAGGCGACGTCCACCCCGGGGACGTCGACCCGGGTGAGGGTGCCGGACTGCGGTTGCCACCCGGCCGCCGGGTCCTCGGCGTACAGCCGCACCTCGATGGCGTGGCCCTGCGAAGCCGGCGGTTCGGGAGCGAGCCGCCCCCCGCGCGCGACCTCGATCTGCAGGGCCACGAGGTCGAGCCCCGTGGTGCACTCGGTGACCGGGTGCTCGACCTGCAGGCGGGTGTTCATCTCCAGGAAGAAGAACTGGCCGTCGTCGTCGGCGATGAACTCGACCGTGCCGGCGCCGGTGTAGTCGACGGCCGCGGCCGCCGCTCGGGCGGCACTGAAGAGCGCTTCCCGCATGCCGCCCGTGCGCTCGACGAGCGGAGAGGGCGCCTCCTCGACGACCTTCTGATGGCGGCGCTGGATGGAGCACTCCCGCTCACCCACGGCCCAGACGGTGCCGTGCTCGTCGGCCATCACCTGCACCTCGATGTGGTGGCCGGGAGCGAGGTAGCTCTCGCCGAACACCGTCCCGTCGCCGAACGCGCTGGCCGCCTCGGCCTGCGCCAGCTCGATCTCACCCGCCAGGGAGGCGAGGTCACGCACCACCCGCAGGCCCCGACCACCCCCGCCGGCGGAGGCCTTGACGAGCACGGGCAGGTCAGCCGCGGTCACCGTCGCCAGGTCGAGCTGAGCCAGCACGGGCACACCCGCGTCGGCCATCAGCCGCTTCGACTCGATCTTGCTGCCCATCCGCTGGATGGCGTCGGGGCTCGGGCCGATCCACACCAGGCCAGCGGCGATCACCTCACGCGCGAAGACGGCACTCTCGGAGAGGAACCCGTAACCGGGGTGGATGGCGTCCGCACCTGCGACGTGCGCTGCAGCGATGAGCAGGTCGCCCCGCAGGTAGGTATCGGCCGGTGAGGCGCCGGGCAACCGGACCGCCGTGTCAGCCTCGGTCACGTGCGGTGAGGCCGCGTCGGGGTCGGAGAAGACCGCCACGGTGTCGAGGCCGAGGTCCCGGCAGGTGCGGAACACCCGTCGGGCGATCTCGCCCCGGTTGGCCACGAGGACGGAGGTGATCTGGCGCATCACAGCCTGGGGCATCACAGCCGGAACACCCCGTAGCCCGTCGCCCCGACGACGGGTCCGCTGTGGATCGCCGACAGCACGAGCCCGAGCACCGTCCGCGTGTCTCGCGGGTCGATGATGCCGTCGTCGTAGAGCATCCCCGACATCACCGGAGCCAACGACTGCTCCTCGATCTGCGCCTCCACCACCGCTCGCAGCTGCGCGTCCGCGTCCTCGTCGTAGGGCGCCCCTTTGGCCGCAGCCGACTGCCGCGCCACGATCGACATCACCCCGGCCAGCTGGGCCGGGCCCATCACCGACGACTTCGCCGACGGCCAGGTGAAGAGGAAGCGCGGCCCGTATGCCCGCCCGCACATGCCGTAGTTGCCTGCTCCGTATGACGCCCCCATCGTCACCGTCAGGTGCGGCACGGTCGAGTTGGAGACCGCGTTGATCATCTGCGCGCCGTGCTTGATGATGCCTCTGCGTTCGTACTCCGCCCCGACCATGAAGCCGGTGGTGTTCTGCAGGAAGACCAGCGGGGTGTCGGCGCGGTTGGCGAGCTGGATGAACTGGGCCGCCTTCTGGGCCTCCTCGCTGAAGAGCACGCCGCGCGCGTTGGCGAGGATGCCGACGGGGTAGCCGTGCAGGTCGGCCCACCCGGTGACCAGCGACGAGCCGTAGAGCGGCTTGAACTCGTCGAAGTCGGAGCCGTCGACGAGGCGACCGATGACCTCGCGCGGGTCGAACGGCACCTTGAGGTCGGCGGGGATCAGGCCGAGCAGGTCCTTCTCGGGGTGCAGCGGAGGCGCAGGGTCGGGCTTGGCCGCCGGCCCCTGCTTGTGCCAGTTGAGCCGGCCCACGATCTGCCGGCCGAGCCGGATCGCGTCGTGCTCGTCGACCGCGAGGTAGTCGGCGAGCCCGGACTGGCGCGCGTGCAGCTCGGCCCCGCCGAGCGACTCGTCGTCGGACTCCTCGCCGGTGGCCATCTTGACCAGCGGCGGGCCGGCGAGGAAGACCTTGGAACGCTCCTTGATCATCACGACGTAGTCGCTCATCCCCGGGATGTAGGCGCCGCCGGCGGTCGAGTTGCCGAAGACGATGGCGACCGTCGGGATACCGGCCGCGGAGAGCTGGGTGAGGTCGCGGAAGAGGCGGCCGCCGGGGACGAAGATCTCCTTCTGGGTCGGCAGGTCGGCCCCACCGGACTCGACCAGGCTGATGACCGGCAGACGGTTCTGCAACGCGATCTCGTTGGCGCGCAACGCCTTCTTGAGCGTCCAGGGGTTCGAGGCGCCGCCACGCACGGTCGGGTCCGACCCGTTGATGAGGCACTCGACACCGCTTACGACCCCGATACCCGTCACGACCGACGCGCCGACGGTGAAGTCGGACCCCCACCCCGCCAGCGGCGACAGCTCGAGGAACGGCGATCCGGGGTCGAGCAGCAGCTCGATCCGCTCGCGAACCAGCAGCTTGCCGCGCTGGTGGTGACGGGCGACGCTGCGCTCACCCCCACCGGCGACCGCCTTGGCCTGCTCGAGGTCGACCGCTGCGATCGCCGCCACCAGGGCGGCGCGGTTCGTGACGTAGTCGGGAGCGGACGGGTCGACCGACGTCTTCAGCGCCGTCATGCGGTGTACCCCAGCAGCCTGGCCGCGAGCCCGGTGAGGATCTCGGTCGTGCCACCGCCGATGCCCATGATCCGCATGTCGCGATACTGCCGCTCGACCTCCACCCCACGCATGTAGCCGAGCCCGCCGTGCAGCTGCACCGCCTGGTCGACGGCATACGTGCCGGCCTCCACTGCCGTGTTCTTGGCGAAGCACGCCTCGGTGACCAAGCCGGTCTCACCGGCGGCTGCCCGCAGCGCCACCGACCGCGTGTAGACCCGAGCCACCTCGAGCCGGCGGGCCATCTCGGTCAGGGTCGCCTGCACGGTCGGGCGGCTGACCAGGGGCTCACCGAAGGTGCGACGGCCGCGGCACCACGCCACGGTGAGGTCGAGGGCGCGCTGACCGCAGGAGTAGGACTGCACGGCCAGGCTGATCCGCTCGTTGACGAAGTGCAGCGCGATCTGCGCGAAGCCGGTGCCCTCGGCCCCGACGAGGTTGGCGACCGGCACCCGCACGTCGGCGTAGGACAGCTCGGCGGTGTCGGAGCAGAGCCAGCCCATCTTCGCCAGCCTCCGCGACACCGTGAAACCCGGCGTCCCCTTGTCGACCACGAGGAGCGACAGACCGCGGGCACCGGGTCCGCCGGTGCGCACAGCGGTGACGACGAAGTCGGCGCGGACCCCCGAGGTGATGTAGGTCTTGGCGCCGTTGAGGACCCACTCGTCGCCGTCGCGCACGGCGCGGGTGCGCAGGCCCCCGACGTCGGATCCTCCGTCGGGCTCCGTGATCGCGAGGGAGCCGATCAGGCGCCCCTCGATGGTCGGGCGCACCCAGCGCTCGACCTGCCGGGAGTCACCCGCCGCGACGAGGTGGGGCAGGGCGATCCCCGAGGTGAAGAGGGAGGCGAAAGCCCCGCTCGACCCGCCGGCGGTGTGGAACTCCTCGGCGAGCACGAGGGCGTCGGCGAGGTCTCCCCCACCACCGCCCATGTCCTCGGGGAAGGAGAGCCCGATGAGCCCTGTTGCCGCGGCAGCCTGGTGGAGTGACCGGGGCAGCTCGCCGGCGGCCTCCCACTCCTCCTGGTGTGGCAGCAGCTCGCGCTCGACGAACGCGCGGACCGATCCGCGCAGAGCTCGCCGCTCGTCGGTCTCGAGCGGGTCGGTGGCTCGACTGGGGGCCAGGGTCATGGCAGCAGCACCTCCGGGATCTCGACGACCCGCGAGCGGAGCCACTCGCCGATCGCCTTGGCCTGCGGGTCGTGGCGCGCGTTGGCGGCGACGCCCTCGCCGAGCACGCCGTCGACGACGACGTTGATGGCCAGCAGGTTGGGCAGCAGGTGCCGCGTGACCGGCAGGTCGGTGATCTCGGGCAGCAGCCGCCGCAGCTCGTCGACGGTCAGCCGTTCGACGAGCCACGCGTAGGCGTCGTGAGAGCGCACCCACAGCCCGACGTTGGCGGTGCCGCCCTTGTCGCCGCTGCGGGCACCGACCACGACGCCGAGGGGGGCTCGGCGCATCCGCCCGAGGGCGCCGGCGGTCACCGCTGGCTCTGGTACCGGCTCGAGCACGAGCGTCCCCCGCGCTGGCGCGATGTCGACCCGGCTCCCGTCGGGCAGCACCGCCACGTGCGGCACGAGCGCGGCATCGACGAAGGCCGAGGTGAAGACGCCGTACGGAGTCGCTGCACCCGGGGGTGCGCTGAGGTGGAAGCCGGGGTAGGAGGCGAGCGCGAGCTCGACCGCCGCCCCGCTGAAGGCCCGGCCCACGGGCGCCGGGTCCGCCCCGCGGGCGACGCAGTGCAGCAGCGCCGCACTGGACTCCTGCGCGGGAGAGTCGGGATGGTCCGTGCGCGCGAGTGCCCACGTCAGGTCGAGCGCCTCGCCGAGGCGCGCCAGCTGGGTGCGCACGAGGACGGCCTTGGCCTCGATGTCGAGACCGGTGAGCACGAAGGTCACCTCGTTGCGGAAGCCACCGAGCGTGTTGAGCCCGACCTTCACGGTGGGCGGCGGGGCCTCACCCCGCACCCCACTGAGGCGCACACGGTCACGCCCCTCCTGGGCCAGCTCGACCGTGTCGAAGCGGGCGGTCGCGTCGGGCCCGGCGTAGCGTGCGCCACCGATCTCGTAGAGCAGCTGCGCCGTGACCGTCCCGACGGTGACCGCTCCCCCGGTGCCCGGGTGCTTCGTGATGACCGCCGACCCGTCGGCGTGCACCTCGGCGACCGGGAAGCCGAGCGCCCGACCGTCCAGCCCGAGCTCGGTGAAGAACGCGTAGTTGCCCCCGGTGGCCTGCGGCCCGCACTCGAGCACGTGCCCCGCGACCATGGCGCCGGCGAGCTCGTCGTACGACGTCCTGCTCCATCCGAAGTGCGCGGCCGCCGGCCCGACGACGAGCGAGGCGTCGGTGACGCGGCCGGTGACGACGACGTCGGCGCCCGCGTCGAGGCACGCGGCGATGCCCCAGGCGCCGAGGTAGCCGTTGGCCGCCAACGGGTTCGCCAGGCCGAGCTCGTCGGCCCGGGCGAGGAGGTCGTCGCCCTCGACGTGCGCCACGGCGACTGCGAGGCCTAGTCGGCCGGCGAGCTTTCGGACGCCGTCTGCCAGCCGGGCCGGGCTCAGCCCCCCGGCGTTGGCGACGATGCGCACCCTACGGTCCATCGCCTCGCCGAGTGCGGTCTCGAGCTGGCGCAGGAAGGTCTTGGCGTAGCCGAGGCCGGGGTCCTTCAGCCGGTCGCGGGCGAGGATGAGCATGGTCAGCTCGGCGAGGTAGTCACCGGTCAGGACGTCGAGCTCGCCACCGGTGAGCATCTCGAGCATCGCCGAGGCGCGGTCACCGTAGAAGCCGCTGCAGTTGCCTATGCGCAGGGGCGGCCCGGGCTGGGCGCTCACCCCCGGCTCCCCGCCGACACGGGCGGACGACCGGCTCCCGGTGCCCCGGCGAAGGCCTGCGCGATGCCGAGCCAGAGGTCGGCGTCATCGCCCCGCGCCACGAGCGCGAGGTCGTGGCGGTGACGCCGCTGGGTGACGAGCAGGCAGAAGTCGAGGGCGGGCCCAGTGACGCGCTGGGGGGCGTCGTCGGGCCCCCACACCCAGCTCTGGCCGGATGGGGAGGTGAGCTCGACCCGCACGGGGTCGGTCGGCGGCTGCAGCCCCTGGACGGCATAGGCGAAGGCCCGGGTGCGCACGCCGAGATGGGCGACGTGGCGCAGCCGGTCGGTGGGCTCGCGCGTGACGCCGAGGGTGTCTGCGACGTCCTGGCCGTGGGCCCAGGTCTCCATCAGCCGGGCCGTGGCCATCGACGTCGGGCTCATCGGCGGTCCGAACCACGGCAGCTTCGAGGTGGTGGTGGCGGCGAGGGCTTCGCCGAGAGCGAGCCGCCCGGCCGCCCAGACCTCGCGCAGGTCCGGTCGCTCGGCCCAGGTCGCGGCGGCGGTGTCGACGACACCGGCAGGATCGGCCATCGAGGTCTCCATCACCGCATCCCACGCCGGACCGCCGAGAGCGGAGGCGTGGGCGACGCTGTCGGTCCACGCGAGGTGGCCGATCTGGTGGGAGATGGTCCAACCCTCGGCGGGGGTCGCGAGCGACCAGTCGGGAGCGCGGTCGACGAGAGCCTCGATCGCCGCACCCTCGGCGGCGAGGTCGGCGAGCACGTCCGCGAGGTCGGCCATGCGCTCACCGTGCCACGGAACCACGAACAAATCAAGCACGACTGATTGTTTTCTGTCCCCACACCTTGCCGCTGCCGGGTCACCACCCGGAGGATGGGCACACGCCCACGGCAGCACCGGGGCGACCGGTCTGACGAGGGAGTCTGGCGTGGAACACGACGGCGTCGAGAACGGCATCGACAACGGCATCGACACCTGGGTCGCCCGGCGCGCGGCGCGGCAGCCCGACGCGGTCGCACTGGTCGACGGCGGGACGGGTGGGCGGCTCACCTACCGCGAGCTGGAGGCACGGGTCAGCGCCCGGGTGTCGACGCTGATGGCCACGGGGGTGCGCGCAGGCGACCGGGTCGCCCTGCTGGGAGAGAACAGCACGGCATACCTCGAGTGGCTCTTCGCGGTCGCCCGCACCGGCGCCGTGTCGGTGCCCCTCAACACCCGCCTGCTGCCCGACGAGGTGGCCTACATGCTCAGAGACTCCGGCTCGCGGCTGCTGGTCCACTCGCCGACCCTGGCCACGCTGGCGACGGGCGCGCTCGAGCGGCCCACCCCGGTCGAGCGGGTGCTCGACCTGGCGGGAGAGCCCGGCCCGGCCGGCGACCTCCCGGTACACGGCGCCCGCGGGGCCTCGCCCTGCGCGATCATCTACACCTCCGGCACGACCGGCCAGCCCAAGGGCGCGATCCTCACCCACGACAACATGTTCTGGAACGCCGTCAACCTGGTCACAGCGGGCAAGGGTCTCTCGCGCGACGACGTGACGGTCGCGGCGGCCCCGCTCTTCCACATCGGCGCGCTCGGCCTCTCCGCCCTGCCGGTGCTCTACGCCGGGGGCACGGTCGTCGTCGTGCCGGCCTTCGACCCCGTGGGCCTGGTCGACCTCATGGCCCGCGAGGGGGTTACCACCCAGTTCCTCGTGCCGGCCATGTGGGCCGCCGTGGCCCGGTACGGCGACCTCGAGCACCACCCGCTGCCCGCGCTGCGCTGGGGCCTGGTCGGCGGCGCTCCCTGCCCTCTCACCGTCATCGAGCACTTCCGTGACCTCGGGTACGTCCTGTGCGAAGGCTTCGGCATGACCGAGCTGTCACCCGCGGCGCTGTTCCTCGACTCGAGCGACATTGCCACACATGCCGGTTCGGTCGGGCGGCCGTTCCTGCACGTCGACGCCCGGCTCGTCGACGCCGACGGCGAGCTGGCCCGGGTGGGTGTCATCGGCGAGCTCGAGCTGCGCGGCCCTACCGTCTTCGCCGGCTACTGGGGCAACCCCGAGGAGACGGCGGCGGCCATGCACGACGGCTGGTTCCGCTCCGGCGACCTGGGTGTCACCGACGCCGAGGGCTTCGTCACCCTCGTCGACCGCCGCAAGGACATGATCATCACGGGCGGTGAGAACGTCTATCCCATCGAGGTCGAGCAGGTCATGCACCGCCACCCGTCCGTCGTCGAGGTCGCCGTCATCGGCGTCGGCGACCCCACGTGGGGCGAGTCGGTCGTGGCGGTGGCCGTGATCGAGGGCGAGGTCGACCCCGGCGAGGTCCTGGCCTGGACCCGCGAGCGGATCGCCCACTACAAGGCGCCCAGCCGCATCGAGCTCGTCGACGAGCTGCCGCGGAACGCGACGGGCAAGATCCTCAAACGGGTGCTGCGGGAGCGATACGCCGGCAGCGCGGCGAGTGTGAGCCGGTAACGGCCCGGTGCGGGCGCGACGAGCCCGGGCACATCCTGCGGTGCCGCACCCAGGTCAGGTCGGTCATGCGAAGCGACGTCCGGTGAGCCGCTCATACGCCTCGACGTACTTCGCGCGGGTGCGCTCGACCACCTCGGCGGGCAGCGGTGGCGGTGCCTCACCCGAGCGTCGGTCCCAGCTGCTCGCCGATGACGTCAGCCAGTCACGCACGAACTGCTTGTCGTACGAGGGCTGCTGGCGGCCCGGCCGCCACGTCTCAGCCGGCCAGAAGCGCGACGAGTCGGGGGTGAGCACCTCATCGGCGAGCACGATATCGATGTCGTGGGGACCGGCCCCGAGCGCGCGGCCGAACTCGACCTTGGTGTCGGCGAGGATGATGCCGCGCGCAGTCGCGATCTCGTTGCCCCGGGCGAGGATCCGCGTCGTGAGGTCGGCGACCCGACGTCGTAGCGGCTCACCCACCAGCTCGTCGACCTGCGCGGCCGAGATCGGCTCGTCGTGCTCACCGGCAGGCGCCTTGGTCGACGGGGTGAAGATCGGCTCCGGCAGGCGCGAGCCGTCGACCAGACCATCGGGCAACGCGATGCCGCTCACCGAGCCCGTTGCGGCATACTCCTCGAGCCCGCCCCCGGTGAGGTAGGCCCGGGCCACGCACTCGACCGGCACCATGTCGAGGCGTCGGACGAGCACCGCCCGGCCGGCCACTGCGGCGGGGATGTCGGGGCCGTCGCTGGCCAGGACGTGGTGCGGCACGAGGTCGGCGAGCTGCTCGAACCACCACAGCGAGAGCTGGGTCAGCACGACCCCCTTCTCGGGCACCAGGGTGTCGAGCACGAAGTCGTAGGCGCTGATCCGGTCGGAGGCGACGAGCAGCAGCCGCGCGTCGTCGGGCGTGCCGTCGCCGAGCACCGGCGCATACAGGTCGCGCACCTTGCCGCTGTAGACATGGCTGTAGCCGGGCAGCGCCGGTGCGGTCTCGACCATGGTCAGGCTCCTTCGGGTCCCGGGGGGTGGACCTCGCCGCGCTCCGCGGCGAGGGCGATGTCGGTGCGGTAGTGCGAGCCCTCGAGGCGGATGCGCCCGATGAGCCCGTAGGCCGTCCCTCGTGCCGCCGCGAGCGAGTCCCCCGTCGCCACGACGCCGAGCACCCGCCCCCCCGAGCTGACGACCTGCCCGTCGGTCGCGAGCGCCGTGCCCGCGTGCAGGACGACCGCGTCGGGC
>JALYVC010000120.1 GCA_030853445.1 Actinomycetota bacterium
CCCCCCCCCCCCCCCCCGACCCCCGGTCAGCCCGCGTGGTTGGTGGGGGCAGTCACAGCGTTACTCGGGTGGGGTCCGCCGTTGCTTCACGATGACGGTGGTCCCACCCGCGGCCCACTCCACAGACAGAGGTGGCTTGGGCCGGTCGAGCTCCGTCGTCGCTCGACCGGTGAACGGCTTCGTCGTTCAGCGGTCTGTGGCTGGGGACCGACCTCAGGCCGACAGGCCTGGTGCATTCACGGGCGTCAAATAGCGGGCGCCGGTGGGAAGGAAGAACACAGTGCTCATTGCACAGCGTCCGGTGCTGGCCGAGGAGATCGTCAACGACTCCCGCAGCCGGTTCACCATCGAGCCCCTCGAGCCCGGCTTCGGCTACACGCTCGGCAACACCCTGCGCCGTACCCTGCTCTCGAGCATCCCGGGTGCCGCCGTCACCTCGATCCGCGTCGACGGGGTCCTGCACGAGTTCCAGACCATCCCGGGCTGCAAGGAGGATGTCACCGAGATCATCCTCAACCTCAAGTCGCTCGTGGTCTCCTCGGAGCACGACGAGCCCATCGTCATGTACCTGCGCAAGCAGGGCCCCGGCGACATCACCGCGGCCGACATCCAGCCCCCGGCCGGCGTCGAGGTCCACAACCCCGACCTTCACATCGCCACGCTGAACGGCAAGGGCAAGATGGAGATGGAGCTGACCGTCGAACGCGGTCGCGGCTACGTCTCGGCCGCACAGAACAAGGCCGGCGACGCCGAGATCGGGCGCATCCCGGTCGACTCGATCTACTCACCCGTCCTCGCGGTGAAGTACTCCGTCGAGGCCACCCGGGTCGAGCAGCGCACCGACTTCGACAAGCTCATCCTCGACGTCGAGACCAAGTCGTCCATGGCCCCGCGTGACGCCATGGCCTCCGCCGGCAAGACGCTGGTCGAGCTCTTCGGTCTGGTCCGCGAGCTCAACGTCGAGGCCGAGGGGATCGACATGGGCCCGTCGCCGACCGATGCCGCACTGGCCGCCGACCTGGCCCTGCCGATCGAGGACCTCGACCTGACGGTGCGGTCCTACAACTGCCTCAAGCGCGAGGGCATCCACACGGTGGGTGAGCTCGTCGGGCGCAGCGAGGCCGACCTGCTCGACATCCGCAACTTCGGTGCGAAGTCGATCGACGAGGTCAAGGCCAAGCTCGTCGGGATGGGCCTCGCGCTCAAGGACAGCCCGCCCGGGTTCGACCCGAGCGCCATCGTCGACAGCTACAGCGACGAGTACGACGAGTACGACTCCACGGACGACGGGCGCGCCCTCGCCGAGGACGAGCAGCTCTGACCTTCCACTGAACGCACCCCTGACACAGGAGAACACCAATGCCTACCCCTACCAAGGGTCCCCGTCTCGGTGGCGGTCCGGCGCACGAGCGGCTCATGCTGGCCAACCTCGCGACGTCGCTCTTCGAGCACGACCAGATCACCACGACGGAGGCCAAGGCCAAGCGGATGCGTCCGCTGGCCGAGCGCCTCATCACCTTCGCCAAGCGCGGTGACCTGCACGCGCGTCGCCGCGTCATGACCGTCGTCAAGGACAAGGGTGTCGTGCACCGTCTCTTCACCGAGATCGCGCCCGACATGGAGCTGCGTCCCGGCGGCTACACCCGCATCACCAAGATCGGTGCCCGCAAGGGTGACAACGCCCCCATGGCGGTGATCGAGCTCGTTCGCGAGCCGATGTCGGCCAAGAAGGCGACGGTCAAGGAGGCCGAGGCGGCGACCAAGCGCGCAGCCAAGGACGCCCAGGCGCCAGCGGTCGACGAGACCGAGGTCAGCGGGGTCGGCGACTCCCGGCTCGACGAGTCGGCGGCCGAGTCGGAGGGCGGCCCGCAGGACCAGGCGCCCGTGGCCGGCGAGGGCTCGGCTCCCACCACGCAGGACGACACGACCTCCGAGGACGCGTAGTCCCGAGCACCACCAGCACGACCCCACGACGCCCCGCCCGGCTCCTCCGGGCGGGGCATCGACGTCAGGTTGGGCCCGGTGTCGTCGTCTGCCGGGCCGGGTACGGTGAGATGGTGACCGCCCCTGACGTCTTCCGTGAGACCTTCGGCCGGATGCCTGACCTCGTCAGGACCGCTGTCGACGGGCTGGGCAGCGGCCAGCTGGCCGCCCGCCTCGACCCCGGGGCCAACCCGGTCGGGTGGCTGGTCTGGCACCTGACCAGGGTTCAGGACCACCACCTCGCGGGCGCCGCGGGCGCGCTCGGCTGGGACGACCTGTCCCGTCAGCTCTGGACGGCGGCGGGTTTCGCGGAGCGCTCGGGCCTGCCCTTCGGCGACGACGAGGTGGGCTACGGCCAGTCCTCGGGCGAGGTCGCGACGGTGCGCCTCGACGCCGGGTTCCTCCTCGACTACCACGACGCGGTGCACGCCCGCACCCTCAAGGTGCTCGACCGCATCACCGACGACCAGTGGGACGCCGTCGTCGACGAGCGCTGGGACCCGCCCGTCACGCTCCTCGCGCGCCTGGCCAGCGTGCTCGGTGACGTGACCCAGCACGTGGGGCAGGCGGCCTACGTGCGTGGGGTGCTGGAGCGCCGTTGAGGGCTCACTAGGCTTGGCCGTATGGAGCCCTCGCCCGAGACCGTGCGCGTGCGGCTCGATGTGGCCTACGACGGAACGGCGTTCGCCGGGTGGGCGGCGCAGCCTGCGCTGCGCACCGTGGAGGGCACGCTGTCGCGGGCCCTGACCACGATGATGAGGGCCCACGGCCCCGTGCGCCTGACGGTCGCGGGGCGGACCGACGCCGGGGTCCACGCGCGCGGGCAGGTCGTCCACGCCGACGTCGACCGCGTCGCCTGGGCGCAGCTACCGGCTCGTTCCGACCGCTCGCCCGAGCAGGCCGCTCGGACCCGTCTGGCGGGGATCCTGCCGCCTGACCTCGTCGTCGGTCGAGCATCGTTGGCTCCTGCGGGTTTCAACGCCCGGTTTTCAGCGACGCAACGCCGCTACTCCTACCGCATCGCTGACGCAGGGGCCACGAAGGACCCCCTCCGACGGCACGACACCGTGCACCTGCGGCGTTCGCTCGATGTCGGGCTCATGCATGCGGCGAGCCGTAACCTGCTGGGGCTGAAGGACTTTGCGGCATTTTGCCGTCGGCGGGAAGGTGCGACCACCGTGCGCACGCTGATCGACTACTCGTGGGAGCGCCACGACGACGGCGTCATCGAAGGCACGGTGGTCGCCGACGCCTTCTGCCACTCGATGGTGCGGGCCCTGGTCGGGGCGGTGGTTCCGGTGGGGGACGGGAAGCGCAGCGTCGACTGGCCCCTGCGGGTGCGGCAGGGTGGCCAGCGGGATCCGGCTGTGGTGGTGATGCCACCGCACGGACTGAGCTTGGAAGAGGTCACCTACCCGCCCGACGACGAGGTGGCGGTGCGTGCGCAGGAGTCCCGTACGGTGCGTCGCCTGCCCTGAGCCGAGGTCGGCAGGGGCTCCCGACCGCCAATAGGGCGGCGCTCGGGGCCCCGTCTCTGTGAGACTGGTCGATCGTGGGCCATGTCGACGTCAATACCGTCTCGTACTTCCTCCCTGACGGGCGGCCACTGCTGGCCGAGGTCTCGCTCCGGGTGGGGGAGGGCGCCAAGGTCGCCCTGATCGGGCCCAACGGCACCGGGAAGACGACCCTGTCGCGCATCGTGTCCGGCGACCTGCTGGCCGACGAGGGGGCCGTGACCCGCAGCGGCGGCCTCGGGGTCATGCGGCAGTTCGTGGGGCAGGTACGCGACGACTCCACGGTGCGCGACCTGCTCCTGACGGTGGCGACCGACAAGACTCGGGCGGCGGCGCAGGAGGTCGACCGCACCGAGCTGGCCATGCTGGAGCACGACACCGAGGCCGTGCAGATGGCCTACGCCCAGGCCCTCGTCGACTGGGGGGACGCCGGCGGCTACGAGGCCGAGACGCTCTGGGACGTGTGCACCATCGCCGCCCTCGGCGTGCCGTACGAGCAGGCGCAGTGGCGCAAGGTCACCACCCTCTCGGGCGGTGAGCAGAAGCGGCTCGTGCTCGAGTCACTGCTGCGCGGGCCCGAGGAGGTGCTGCTGCTCGACGAGCCCGACAACTACCTCGACGTCCCGGGGAAGGAGTGGCTCGAGGCGCAGCTCGTCACGTCGCCCAAGACGGTGCTCTTCGTCAGCCACGACCGCGAGCTGCTCGGGCGGGTCGCGACCCGGGTCGCCACGCTCGAGCCAGGTGCGGCCGGGTCGACGCTGTGGGTGCACGCCGGGCCGTTCGCCAGCTACCACGACGCCCGACGTGACCGCTTCGCGCGGCTCGAGGAGCTGCGCAAGCGGTGGGACGAGGAGCACGCCAAGCTCAAGGCCCTCGTGCTCATGTACAAGACCAAGTCGGCCTACAACGACAGCATGGCTGCCCGGTACCAGGCCGCCCAGACCCGGTTGCGCCGCTTCGTCGACGTCGGACCTCCGGAGGCGTTGCCCCAGCAGCAGCACGTGACGATGCGGCTCAAGGGGGGACGCACGGCCAAGCGCGCGGTGGTCGCGCAGCGACTGGAGCTCACGGGCCTGATGAAACCCTTCGACCTCGAGGTCTGGTACGGCGAGCGGCTCGCGGTCCTCGGCTCGAACGGCTCGGGCAAGTCGCACTTCCTGCGCCTGCTCGCCGCCGGCGGGTCCGACCCCGACGTCGAGCACCGGCCGGTCGGCGACGTGCGACCCGGGCCGGTCGCCCACACGGGGGTCGTCCGTCTCGGCTCACGGGTGCGTCCCGGGTGGTTCGCGCAGACCCACGAGCACCCGTCGTTGCAGGGTCGCACGCTGCTCGAGGTGCTGCACCGCGGCGACGAGCACCGCGACGGAATGCCGCGCGAGCCGGCGGCGCGCGCCCTCGACCGATACGAGCTGGCCCACGCCTCGGAACAGACCTTCGACTCCCTGTCGGGGGGGCAGCAGGCACGCTTCCAGATCCTGCTGCTCGAGCTCTCGGGCGCGACCCTGCTCCTGCTCGACGAGCCGACCGACAACCTCGACCTCGACTCGGTCGAGGCGCTCGAGGCCGGGCTGGCCGCCTTCGAGGGCACCGTCGTCGCCGTCACCCACGACCGGTGGTTCGCCCGGTCGTTCGACCGCTTCCTCGTGCTGGGTGCCGACGGCGCGGTCTACGAGAGCCCGGAGGCGGTGTGGCACGAGGGGCGCGTCGTCCGTCGCCGCTGAACGCGACCGCGTTCTCCGCAGCCCCTCGCAACCGGGCCCTCACCCGTCACCCAAGGGCAGGTTGTCGAGGTCGACGGGGTAGGCGTAGGTGTAGACCGCGACCCGCTTGGCGCGTGGGTTGCCTTGGCCGACCCGGCGGTAGCGGGCGAGCACCGCCTCCACCTCGGCGCGCATGGCCACCAGCTGCTCCTGGGTCACGAGCGTGACGTGGTCGTCCAGCCCGAGGTGGTCGGCCCAGTCCGGCGGCCACGACGGGGCGACGTCGAGCCACTGCTCCGCCTTGGTGGCGAAGTGCCTCACGTAGTCGCGTTCGATCCAGTCGAGGGAGGCGGCCGCGTCGTCGTCGTCCTGCCCCACCGCACGCCACGAGCGGGCCTCGCTCGCGGCGCTCCACACGCGTTCCTTGCCGCGGCCGGTGCCGGCGTCGACCACGAGGTCGACCGAGGCGAGCCGGCGCAGGTGGTAGCTCGTGGCCCCCGAGTTGGTGCCCAGCGCACTAGCCAGGGTGGTGGCGGTGGCGTCTCCGGAGCGTCTCAGCTGACCCAGCAGCCGCGACCGGAGCGGGTGGGCCAGGACCTTGGCGGCCACCTCGGGTGAGGTGCCGTGGGGTGATGGTTCGGAGGCCATATGTGCACAATACCTGTGCACAAGAGCCATGCACAAGATCCGCGAGCGGGGTCGGGCGGGGCCGGCAGCTGGACATCACTGCAGGTCACGGCCGCTGTGCAGCCGCACCGGCCCAGATTAGGGACTACCGCCCACTCCTCCGTAGACTGGGTAACTGTTGTGCCGGAGCCCCCCAAGGGCTGGCGTCGCCGAGCCGGACCCCATCGGGGAGCGGGCTCACGGCCTACGAGACCACCACCCACACGAAAGCTGGACATCGTGCGCACCTACACCCCCAAGCCCGGCGAGGGCATCCGCGCCTGGCACATCATCGACGCCACCGACATCGTGCTCGGTCGTCTCGCGAGCCAGACGGCGATCCTGCTGCGCGGCAAGCACAAGGCGACCTTCGCCCCTCACGTCGACATGGGTGACTTCGTCATCATCATCAACGCCGACAAGATCGCCCTCACGGGCGCCAAGCTGGAGCAGAAGAAGGCCTACAGCCACTCGGGCTTCCCGGGCGGTCTGCGGTCCACCTCCTACACCGAGCTCCTCGAGAAGCACCCGACCCGGGCGGTCGAGAAGGCCATCCGCGGGATGCTCCCGAAGAACTCCCTCGCGCGCCAGCAGATGACCAAACTCAAGGTCTACGCCGGCCCGAGCCACCCCCACGAGGCCCAGAAGCCCGTCCCGTTCGAGCTCACGCAGGTGGCGCAGTAGGCCTCCGGCCACTGTGCCCGACGCCAAGACGCCCCCCGACGCTTTAGACACCTAGACAAGGAACAGCATCGTGTCTGACACCAACGACGTCCTCGACACCGACGAGCCCGAGATCTCCGAGTACACCTCGCAGTCGGAGGGCCCCGTTGCCGGTGGCGAGCCTGCTCGCCGGCCGTCCGCCTCGGCCCCCGGCGCGGCCACCGGCCGTCGCAAGCAGGCCATCGCCCGCGTGCGCATCGTCCCCGGCACCGGCCAGTGGACGATCAACGGCCGCACCCTGGAAGCCTATTTCCCCAACAAGGTGCACCAGCAGATCGTCGCCGAGCCCTTCACCGTGCTCGAGCTCGACGGTGCCTACGACGTGCTCGTGCGCGTCCACGGCGGTGGCCCCTCCGGCCAGGCCGGTGCCGTGCGCCTGGGCATCGCCCGCTCGCTCAACGGGGTCGACCCCGAGCTCAACCGCCCGGCGCTGAAGCTGGCTGGCTTCCTCACCCGGGACGCGCGAGTGCCCGAGCGCAAGAAGGCCGGTCTCAAGAAGGCCCGCAAGGCTCCTCAGTACAGCAAGCGCTGACGGGCGCCTGCACCAGCAGGCCCCCTCGCAGCAGGCCCCCTTGCAGCACGCACCATCAGCACCACCACGACGGCGGTCCGGGCACCCTCTGGGCCGCCGTCGTCGTACCTGCTACGTCACTGCTCAGGGATGCTCCAGGAAAGGCGACCTCGTGGCTCGACTCTTCGGCACGGACGGTGTCCGCGGCCAGGCCAACACCGACATCACGGCAGAGCTGGCCCTCGACCTCTCGGTGGCGGCGGCCCGCGTCCTGGGGGAGAAGGGCGAGTTCGTCGGCCACCGTGCGGTCGCCGTGGTCGGCACCGACGGGCGGGCATCGGGGGAGTTCCTCTCCGCCGCCGTCATCGCGGGCCTGGCCTCGGCAGGGGTCGACGTCCTCGACGTCGGCGTGCTGCCGACACCGGCCATCGCCCACCTCACCGCCGCGCTCGAGGCCGACCTCGGCGTGGTGCTGTCGGCCTCGCACAACCCCATGCCCGACAACGGGATCAAGTTCTTCACCCGGGGCGGGCACAAGCTGCCCGACGACGTCGAGGACGCCATCGAGGCCCGGCTCCGCGAGCCGTGGAAGCGCCCGACGGGCGCCGGTGTCGGCCGGGTCCGCCGTCTCGACGACGGCGCCGAGCGCTACGTCGCCCACCTGCTCACCGTGCTGCCGCACCGGCTCGACGGGTTGCACGTCGTCATCGACGCCGCCCACGGTGCCGCGTCGGTGGTCTCACCCGAGGTGTTCCGCCGGGCGGGGGCCAGGGTCGACGTGATCGGCGCCGAGCCCGACGGGCTCAACATCAACGACGGCTGCGGCTCGACCCATCTGCAGCCCCTGCGTGACGCCGTGCTCGCGGCCCGGGCCGACCTGGGCGTGGCTCACGACGGTGACGCCGACCGCTGCCTCGCGGTCGACGCGTCCGGTGAGGTCGTCGACGGCGACCAGATCATGGCCGTCATCGCGCTGGCCCTGCGCGAGCGTGGGGCCCTGCGCGACGACACCCTCGTCGCCACGGTCATGAGCAACCTCGGCATGCTGCAGGCGATGGCTCGCGAAGGCGTCACGGTGCGTCAAACCGCCGTCGGTGACCGCTATGTGCTGGAGGACATGCGGGCCGGCGGCTACTCGCTCGGCGGCGAGCAGTCGGGCCACGTCATCCTGCTCGAGCACGGCACGACCGGAGACGGCGTGCTGACCGGCCTCATGCTGGCCGCCCGGATGGCCCAGACCGGGAGGTCTCTCGCCGACCTCGCAGGCGTCATGCGCCGGTTGCCGCAGGTGCTGGTCAACGTGCCGGGGGTCGACAAGGACGCCGTCGACGCGGACGAGGCCGTGCAGGCCGATGTCGCTGCGGCGGTCGCCGAGCTCGGCGCGTCCGGGCGGGTGCTGCTGCGCAAGTCCGGCACCGAGGCCCTCGTGCGCGTCATGGTCGAGGCGGCCGACGAGACCCAGGCCCACGCCGTCGCGGAGCGCCTGGCCGCGTCGGTGCGCTCGCACCTGAGCATCTCGGTCTGACGTCGGCCCGGCGTGCTCAGGCGCGGCGCTCGAGCAGCCCCGTGTCCACGTCGTAGAGGAAGCCCGCGACCGTTGCCTGACCCGCGATGAGTGGGTGCTCCGACAGGGTCCGCACGTCGTCGGTGAGGGCGGCGATCTGGTCCGGGACGACGTGGAACTCCATACCGGGAGCGGTGACTCCTGATGCTTCGGCCACCTGCTCGGAAACCTCCTGCGCCGTGCTGCTGGCCACCGCGCAGCGGGTGTGGGGCACCAGGAGGATGCGGCGCACCTGAAGGAGGTTGACCCCCAGCACCATCGCCTCGAGGGCGATCGGGGTGAGGCGCGCGCCGGGGTTGCGGATGATCTTGGCGTCACCGGGGTGCACCCCGATCATGCCGAGCGGGTCGATGCGCGAGTCCATGCAGGTGAGCATGCCGATGCCCGCGCGGGCGATGCCGTCGAAGCCGGAGAGGCGGAAGTCGGCGGCGAACTCACGGTTGGCGGCGAGCACGTCGTCGAAGCCGTCACCGAAGGGCGTCTGGTGGTCCATGTCGTGGGTGCTCATGCGTCTGTCCTCATGGGGATCGTGCTGGCGAGTGGGGTAGTGACCGTAGCGAAGAAGTCGTGCCCCTTGTCGTCGACGACGAGGAAGGCCGGGAAGTCCTCGACCTCGATGTGCCACACGGCCTCCATGCCCGAGCTCGGCGTACTCGAGCACCTCGACCTTGGTGATGCACTCCTGGGCCAGTCGGGCGGCGGGGCCACCGATCGAGCCGAGGTAGAAGCCGCCGGACGTGGCACACGCATCGGTGCCCTGCTTGCTGCGGTTGCCCTTGGCCAGCATGATCTTCGAGTCGTCGGCCGCCTGGAACTGCTCGACGTAGCAGTCCATCCGCCCCGCCGTGGTCGGGCCGAACGACCCGTTGGGCAGGCGCTCGGGGGTCTTGGCCGGCCCGGCGTAGTAGACGGGATGGTCCTTGAGGTACTGCGGCAGCTCCTCTCCGGCGTCGAGGCGCTCCCTGATCTTCGCGCGGGCGATGTCAGGGCGACGACGAGCGGGCCCGTCAGCGACAGCCGCGTCCTGACGGGGTGCCGGCTGAGCTCGGCGAGCACCTCGCTCATGGGGCGGCCGAGGTCGATGCGCACGACGTCGTCGGCCGCCGCGGCGTCGGTGGCGAGGCTCTCGGCGGTGGCCTCGGGCAGGAACCGGGCCGGGTCGCGCTCGAGGTCCTCGAGGAAGACGCGCTCGGCGGTGATCTTGCCGAGGGCTTGCCGGTCGGGCGAGCAGGACACCGCGATCGCGACGGGGAGCGAGGCGCCGTGGCGGGGGAGGCGCACGACCCGCACGTCGTGGCAGAAGTACTTCCCGCCGCACTGCGCGCCGATGCCGCACCGTCTCGTCAGCTCGAGCACCTTGCCCTCGAGGTCGAGGTCGAGGTCGAGGTCGAGGTCGAGGTCGAGGTCGAGGTCGGGGTCGGAGTCGCGGAAGCCGCGGGCCGTGGCGGCGTTGCCCGTGGTGGGCAGGTCGTCGAGGTACTTGGCTGAGGCGTACTTCGCTGCCTTCAGGGCGAACTCGGCGCTCGTGCCCCCGATGACGACGGCGAGGTGGTAGGGCGGGCAGGCCGCCGTGCCCAGTGCGCGCAGCTTCTCGTCGAGCAAGGTCATCATGGCCTGCTCGTTGAGGACGGCCTTCGTCTCCTGGTAGAGGAAGGACTTGTTGGCGCTGCCACCCCCCTTGGCCATGAAGAGCAGCCCGTACGTCGTCTCGTGGCCGGGTGCCGTGTCGGCGTAGAGCTCGACCTGCGCCGGGAGGTTGGAACCGGCGTTCTGCTCCTCCCACGTGGTGACGGGTGCCATCTGCGAGTAGCGCAGGTTGAGCCGGGGGTAGGCGTCGTAGACGCCGTGGGCGATGGACTCCTCGTCGGGGGAGTCGCGGCCGCAGGTGACCACGTGCTGGCCCCGCTTGCTCATGACGACCGCCGTGCCGGTGTCCTGGCACATGGGCAGCACCGCGGCGGCCGCGATGTTGACGTTCTTGGGCAGGTCGAGGGCGACGAACTTGTCGTTGTCGCTCGCCTCGGGGGCGACCTCGAGGAAAGTGCGCCCGCCCGGACCCTCGACGGTGCGCACGCCCTCGGTGCTGACCAGGCGGTACTGCGTGCGGTCGGGCCCGATGGGCAGCATGTCCTCGTAGGCGAACTCGGCCACGGCGGCTCCTCCTGGTGCTGGCGGTGAGGACTGCGGGTCCCTGGGTGCGCACGGGGCGCGCCTCGTGCCCAGCGTATCGAGGGACCCGCGGGCGGGCCTCCGGGCGGTATCAGTCTACTGAAAAGGTCTGATGGACAACGGGTTTCGACTCACAGCCACAGTCACGCCCGGTCACAGGTGAGTTACAGAACCGTTACTCGAAGGCCTTGTCGTGGCGTGCGAAAGCGTTTTTACTGTCTCTTACACCACCTCATCGCCGAGGGCCCGGGTCAGCTCCGAGGAGCGTGTTCGCCGGAAGACTTCAAAGGAGAAGCACAGGAATGAACCCCCGTAAGGCAGCAGGGACCGCTTTCGCCGCGGTTGCCGTGGCCGGCCTCGCCTCCGGATGCCTCTCGTCGAACACGACCAGCAGCAATGGCGCAAGCGCGGCGGCCACTCCGGGCAAGAGCACCGTCGAGGTGATGTACGCCTTCGGCAACGAGCAGGAGACCGGCTTCCAGACCGACGTCAAGAAGTTCGCGGCCGCCAACGGCATCACCATCAAGTTCACCAAGGCCGGGTCGTGGGACACCGAGATCAACACCCGGGTCGCCGGCGGCACGCCGCCCGACGTAGGCCTCTTCCCCCAGCCGGGCCTCATGTGCGACCTGGCCAAGCAAAACCGCCTCATTCCCTACGATGACGCCAGCGTCGCGACCGACAAGGCCACGCTCGTGCCCGGGTTGGTCGACTCGGGGACGTGTGCGGACAGCAAGGTCTATGGCCTCCCGTCCGCCGTCAGCGTCAAGAGTCTCCTGTGGACCGACAAGGCAGCCTTCAAGGGCGCTGGCTACACCGTGCCGACGACCCTCGACGAGCTGACCGCGCTCACCGACAAGATCAAGGCGGCCGGCAAGACCCCGTGGTGCATCGCCGCGGAGTCGGGTCAGGCCACGGGATGGCCGATCACCGACTGGATCGAGGATCTGGTCCTGCGGTTCGCCGGGCCGGAGAACTATGACAAGTGGGTCAAGGGCACGCTGAAGTTCAACAGCCCCGAGATCAAGCCGGCCTTCGACTACTTCCAGAAGATCGCCTTCACCGACGGCAACGTCCGCGGCGGGACCAAGGCCATCGTCGCCACCAACTTCCAGACCGGTGGTAACGCCCTGTTCACCCAGCCCCCCGGCTGCTACCTCTTCAAGCAGGCCACCTTCATTGCGGCCAAGGGTGGGTTCCCCGACGCGGTCATCGCCAAGCTCGACTCGACGGTCGGCGTCTCAGCCTTCCCCGGAAAGACCGCGAGCGACACTCCGGTCGAGGTGGGTGGAGACCTCGCCGCAGCGTTCAACAACGACGCCAACGTGCTCAAGGTGCGCAACTTCATCGCCAGCAAGGAGAACGGCACCGAGGCCGGCAAGGCGGGCTACTTCTCGCCGCACACTACCTTCGACCCCACGCTCTACCCGAACGACACGATCCGCAAGATCGCGACCGACGTGCTCTACAAGGCCAGCGTCGCGCGGTTCGACGGGTCGGATCTCATGCCCGCCAAAGTCGGTGCGGGCACGTTTTGGACCGAGACGGTCAAGTGGATCTCTGGCGCGGAGGACGAGACGACCATGCTCGACAACATCGACGCCAGCTTCCCCAAGAGCAGCTGACGTCCGCGACATGGCGGGGGCGCTCTTGTCCAAGGGCCGCCCCCGCTCTGTCGCCTTCTCCGGATAGCACCACGCTCACCACTGTCAGAGAGGACCTGGTTCGTGGCCGTCAAAATTCTCAACGCCATCATCGCCATCATTGGGGGCATCGGCGGGGCGATGATTCTCTTCTGGATCCTCAACAAGCTGGCCGAGTCGCTCAAGGGCCGCTGGGAGGACCGGGTCAAGCCCTGGGTCTTCGCCGGCCCGGCCATCCTCGCCATCGGCGTCTACCTCATCTACCCGGCGGTCACGACCATCCAGCTCAGCTTCGCCAACGACCAGACCACTGCCTACGTCGGCCTCCAGAACTACATCGACCTGCTGAGCGACAAGACGTTCCTCCAGGCCCTGATCAACAACCTGCTCTGGATCATCATCGTCCCGGCCCTCGTGGTGGCTCTGGGGCTCGGCGTCGCCGTCCTCGCCGACCGGCTCAACCCCCGGGGTGAGAAGTTCTCCAAGACGCTGATCTTCCTGCCCATGGCCATCAGCATGGTCGGTGCGGCGACGATCTGGAACTTCGTCTACCAGTACCAGCCCGCAGGGGCCCCCCAGACGGGCCTGTTCAACGCCATTGCCGGGCTGTTCGGCCAGGGCCCGGTCGCATGGCTGCAGACGAGCACCCTGCACCTCAACAGCCTGCTGCTCATGGTCATCCTCATCTGGACCCAGGTCGGCTACGCCATGGTGCTGCTCTCGGCCGCGATCAAGGCCGTCCCGGACGACACCGTCGAGGCCGGCCGCATCGACGGCGCGGGCGAGCGCCGCATCTTCTTCGCCATCGTCGTCCCTCAGATCTGGGGCACCGTGGTCACCGTCTTCATCACCGTCCTCATCGGGGTCATGAAGGTCTTCGACATCATCTACGTCCTGACCAACGGAGCCTTCAACACCGACGTCATCGGCCGCCGCTTCTACCAGGAGCTGTTCACCAACCGCAACAACGGCTACGCCGCCACCATCGTCGTCATCCTGATGGTTGCCGTCATCCCGGTGCTCGTCTACCAAGTCCGCCAGTTCCGGGTCCAGGAGGCCACGCGATGACTGCCAGCACCCAGGTCGGTACCGGCAGCCCCGACCTCCCCGACGACAACAAACCGGCGCAGAAGCTGCGCAAGAGCAAGGTGGGGGCCGCGCAAGGTAACGCCTCCTGGCCGGTCAAGATTGGTCTGGGCATCATCTGCCTGCTGTGGATGATCCCGGTGATCGGCATGCTGGTGAACTCCTTCCGCCCCCGCGACGTGCAGTTCGGTGAGGGCTGGTGGACGATCTTCAAGAGCCCGCTCGACGCCACGAAGTGGACCCTCGGCAACTACGAGGGCGCGCTCAGCGCGGGGGCCGGTGGCGTCGACATGGGGAACGCCTTTGTCAACTCCTTCGTCGTTGCGGTGCCGGCCACGGTCATCCCCATCCTCGTGGCTGCCTTCGCCGCCTACTCCTTCACCTTCATGCAGTGGCGGGGCCGCGACGTCGTCTTTGTTATCATCGTGGGCTTGCTGGTGGTGCCTAACCAGGTCGCGCTCGTGCCGCTGCTCAAGCTCTACAACCAGCTCGGCATCAACGGGACGTTCCTCGGGGTTTGGCTGGCCCACATTGGCTTCGGCATGCCGCTGGCGGTCTACATCCTGCGCAACTACATGTCGGGCCTGCCGATGGCCGTCATCGAGTCGGCCAAGATCGACGGGGCGAGCCACTTCACGACCTTCTGGCGGCTCATCGTGCCGATGTCGGTGCCGGCCCTCGCGTCGTTCGCGATCTTCCAGTTCCTCTGGGTCTGGAACGATCTGCTCATTGCGCTGATCTTCCTCGGCCGTGGGGACAACACCGTCGTGACGGTGGCACTCCAGGGGCTCCAGGGGCAGACGGGTCAGGGTAAGGAGCTGATCCCGGCGGCGGGCTTTATCGCGATCATCGTCCCGATCCTGGTCTTCCTGTCCCTGCAGCGGTACTTCATCCGCGGCATGACCTCCGGAGCGGTCAAGGGCTGACGGTGGCCCCCGGGGGCCTGCCGAGGCCCCCGGGTCGGCTCCCTCCGACCTCGACCAGCCTCCTCCTCGAAGCATGACCACCATCCTCGATGTCGCGCGGGCCTCCGGGGTCTCCGTCGCCACCGTCTCGCGGGCCCTGCGGGGCCTGGACAGGGTGAGCGACGAGACCCGGGCGCGGGTGCTCAGGGTGGCGACCGACCTGCACTACGTTGCCTCGCCGACGGCGGCCTCCTTGGCCTCGGGCCGCACCAGGGTGGTCGGGGTCGTCACCCCGTTCGTCGACCGGTGGTACTTCTCGACCCTGATCAGCGAGATCGAGAAGTCCATCCGCGACGAAGCCCATCACGTGCTGCTCCTCGACCTCGAGGACTCCCCGAGCCGACGCCGTCAGCTCACCCGCGACATGGTGAGCAAGCGCGTCGACGGCGTCATCGTGCTCAACGTGCCTCTCGTCGAGCAGGAGCAGGCGCTCCTGCGGCAGCTGGACCTCCCGGCAGTGACCATCGGCAACACGTTTTCCGGGTGGTCGTCGGTGCGCATCGACGACGGCGCGACGGTGCGGACTGCGGTGGAGTACCTCGTCTCGCTGGGCCACCGCAACATCGCCTTCACCGGTGCCGTCGTCAGGCCGGATGCCTACGGCGTGGTGCCGAACGAGCGTCGCGACGCCTTCGTGGCGACGATGGCTGCGGCGGGCCTCCCGGTCCACCGTGAGTGGCTGCGCCTGTCGGACTGGACGGCCCGCGATGCCAGGGCTGACGCGGCTCAGATGCTGGCAAGCACGCGACGACCCACAGCGGTGGTGGCGGCTTCCGACGAGATGGCCCTCGGGGTACTGGCGGCTGCCCTGCGTGCCGGGGTGCGGGTGCCGCAGGATCTGTCGATCATCGGGGTCGACGACCACCCGCACGCCGCGGTCTTTGGTTTGAGCACGGTCCGACAGGACGTGCGGGCCCAGGCCGCCCGGGCGAGCGTCATGCTGCTCGCCCAGCTGAGCGCGACGTCACCGGCCCCGGTCGAGGGCATCGTCCTGCCCACCGACCTCATCGTCCGCGAGACCACCGCCCCCCCGGCCAGCCCGGCCCAGCCCGTCAACCCAGCCCGCCCAGCCCCGCACCCCTCGTAGCCGCACCCGCACACCCCACACACGACGCCTCGCTCCCCAGGGTTAGAGCTCGGGGCGGCTCGGCGCGTAGGCCCCGGCCCGGCCGACGGTGACGCCACTCGTGGCCAGGCCTCGCTCGAGGGCGGGACGGACGTCGTCGAGGCTCGCTGTGGCCAGCCGGGTACGTCCCTCGGGGCCGCCGAGCAAGCCGTGCTCGAGCAGGCCCGAGATGAGGCCGGCCATGAAGGAGTCGCCGGCCCCCACGGTGTCCTCGACGTGGGTGGCCCGGGTCGGCTCGCTGGCGACCTCACCGGTGGAGGTCACGCTCGCGACGACACCGTCGCCGCCACGGGTGACGACGACGAGACGGGCCCCGAGGGCGCCCCACGCCCGCAGCACGTCGGGGACGGCGTGGCCGGGATACAGCACGGCGACGTCCTCCTCGCTGGCCTTGACGACGTCGCTCAGGGCGATGATCTGCTCGATGCGGGCCCTGGCTGCGTCGAGGTCGGTCATGATGTGCAGCCGAACGTTGGGGTCGTAGGAGATGGTGGCCCACTCGCGGGCCGCCTCGAGTGCGGCGACGACCTCGGAGCCGCCCGGCTCGAGCACCGCGGCGATCGAGCCCGTGTGCAGGTGGGCGGTCTGCACCGACACCGGGGTCGGCGGCAGGTCCCAGACGAGGTCGAAGACGTAGGTGGCACCAGCGTGCTCGTCGAGCACCGCGACCGCGGTCGAAGTGCGGTCGGCACCGGCACTCCCGCCGAGGGGGTGCACGCCACCCTCGCTGAGGGTCTGGGCGATGCGGTGGCCACGCTCGTCGTCGCCGTAGCGCGTGGCGAAGTCGACGGTCTCGTCGAGTGCCGCGAGGCCCAGGGCCACGTTGAGGGGGCTGCCGCCGACGTGCTCGCTGCTCGAGCCGTCGTTTCGGCGCACGATGTCGATGAGCGCCTCGCCGAGGACGAGCGTGCGGTGACCCGGCGCCGCGGGACCCGTCATCGCTCGCTCTCACCCGTCGCACCCGGGTGGACGTAACCGAGGTTGCTGTAGGCCGCCAGCTTGGCGAACTGGTGGTGCGCCTCGATCTCGCGGATCGTGCCGCTGCGCGAGCGCATCACGAGCGAGTGCGTCGTTGCCGTCTGCGGGCCGTAGCGCACCCCGCGCAGGAGGGTGCCGTCAGTGATGCCGGTCGCGACGAAGAAACACTCCCCGCTGACGAGGTCGCCGGTCGACAGCACCCTGTCGAGGTCGTGGCCGGCGTCGATCGCCTTCTGGCGCTCGTCGTCGTCGACGGGGGCGAGGCGGCCCTGGATGACTCCGCCCATGCAGGTGATCGCGCAGGCCGCGATGATTCCCTCGGGCGTGCCACCGACGCCCACGAGCAGGTCGATGCCGGTGTCGGGACGAGCGGCCATGACAGCGCCCGCGACGTCGCCGTCGCTGATGTAGAAGAGCCGTGCTCCGGCGTCCCGGATCTGGGCGGCCAGGCCGGCGTGACGGGGCCGGTCGAGCATGACGACCGTGACGTCGGAGGGCTGCTGCTTCTTGACCTTGGCGATGCGCCTGATGTTCTCGGCGATGGGCAGGCGGATGTCGACCACGTCGGCCGCGTCGGGGCCGGTCGCGAGCTTGTCCATGTAGAAGACCGCGCTGGGGTCGTACATCGTGCCGCGCTCGGCCACAGCCATGACCGAGACGGCGTTGCTCATGCCCTTGGCCGTGAGGGTGGTGCCGTCGACGGGGTCGACGGCGACGTCGACCTCAGGACCGGTGCCGTCGCCGACCTTCTCGCCGTTGAAGAGCATGGGGGCGTCGTCCTTCTCGCCCTCACCGATCACGACGGTGCCGGTCATGCTGATGCCGTTGATCAGGTGACGCATCGCCTCGACGGCGGCGCCGTCGGCAGAGTTCTTGTCTCCGCGACCGACCCAGCGTCCCGCGGCCATGGCCGCCGACTCCGTGACGCGCACGAGCTCGAGTGCGAGGTTGCGGTCGGGGCGGTCGAGCTGCGCGCTCGACGCTCGCTGGTCGGTGCTCATGCGGTCATCCTCCGTGGGCGTCCCTTGCCGGTCACCCAGACTCTAGGGGACCGGTGTGGAGTCTGGGCGCCCCATCGGCGACGATAGGGGGGTGAGCGTGCCCACCCAGAAGCCGCCGCCCACACCGGCGGCCGCACCCAAGAGCCGCTACTCGATGGGCTCGTCGTCCAACCTGGTGCGCTCGATGCTCGTCATCATCGGTTTCGTGGCGGTGCTGGTGGCCATCGTGCCCCGGATCAGCCAGGTCGACCAGCCGGCCGTCGACGCCGCCTCGGTGGTGAGCGACGCGGTGACGCAGTCAGGGCTGGCCCTCGAGGCTCCGGTCGGTCTCCCCGCGGGCTGGAAGGCGACGAGTGCCCGATACGGGAAGAGCACCGACGACATCGTGACCTGGCAGGGTGGCTGGACCACCCCGGACGGCGGCTTCGTGGCCCTGCGCCAGGCCAAGGCCGTGAGCTCGAAGTGGATCGCCCAGGCAACCACCCAAGGGGTGGTCGACGGGTCGGTCAACGCCGCCGGCCGCACCTGGGAGAAGCGGTACGACTCCGCCCACGGCACCACCAGCCTGGTGGACGAGCACGAGGGCGCCCTGAGCACGGTCGTCGCGGGGACCGCGCCCCTGAGCGACGTCCTCCTCTTCACCAACGCGCTGCGCAGGGCCACCGCCCGCTGAGCTGGGCGCGCCGACGACCGTCGCGGGCCGGGTCTGAGGTCGGGGCCGGGTCTGAGGTCAGGGTCGGGGTCGGGGCCGACTCAGAGTCGCCGGTGATGGCTGCGGTAAGAGCCTGAGCCGAGCTCACCGACTCTGAGTCAACCCCGGCGTAGGGCTGGTGGGCGGCGACGGGAAAGTGCGGGGTGGTCGGCGTCAGTCGGACCGGGCGGTAGCGGCCTCGACCTGGCGCTGGGCGCCGTCGAGCCACGCGGTGCAGTGGGCTGCCAGCGCCTCTCCGCGACGCCAGAGACGCATGCTCTCCTCGAGCGGCACCTGACCACCCTCGAGCCCGGAAACGATGCGCGCCAGCTCGTCGCGCGCCTGCTCGTAGCCGAGACCGGTGATGTCGGCGAGCTCGTCGGCGGCCGGTTCGGCCAGGGGGCCGGCGGGCGCGGTGGTGGTCTGCGTTGACACGTCATCGGCGGGGTCGCTGGGGGACGGGGGGTCGGCGGCGTCCGCAGGGTGGGCGGAGTGGGTGGCGCTCGCCTCCGGCTCGTCGGTCGCGGCGGGCGTCGTCTTCCTCGGGCTCACCGGGCCACCCTAGGCGCAGTGCGGCGCGGCGCTCGTGACGGAGTCGGAGTCGGGGCGTTCGCCCCCACGGTGCGCACGCCGAAGTCACCGCGGGCCACCCGCACCCGCAGCAGCTGGTCGGGCTCGAGCTCGGACTGGTCCACGACGAGACGCCCGTCGGGGTGCTGCACCACGGCATACCCGCGCTCGAGGGTCGACTGCGGTGAGAGTGCTCGTACCTGCGCACCAAGGTGCCCTACCTGGTCGTGGGCCCGGCGAAGCCGCACGAGCACCCGCTCGGTGCCACGCTCGCGCAGCCGGACGACGTCGTCGCGGTGGCGTCGCACCAGGGCGCCGGGGTCGGCGATGGCCGGGCGGGAAGCGAGGGCCTCGACCCGGTGTCGCTCGTGGGCCAACCG
>JALYVC010000125.1 GCA_030853445.1 Actinomycetota bacterium
GGTCACGACCGACCACGCCGGCGGCTGGCGCGTGCCGGTCGCCGCCCGCGCGGCGGTCGACACGGCTTACGGCCTCTTCGTCGTGGGGCTGCTCGCGCGTGAGCAGCCCGATGTGGCAACCGCCCTCGCCCGCACCCTCGGTCAGACCCTGGGGTCCGGCGCATGACGCGGGTGGACCAGGTCGGGTCGGTCGTGGTGGTGACGGCCATCTGCCTGCTGCTCAGCCTGCTGCTGCGTGAGCGCGCGCCCTCGTCGTGGCCGCGCAGCGCCCTCTGGCTGGCGCCGGTCGCCCTCGTCGGCTCGTTCTTCGCCATTGCGGGCGGGGGCAGCCACTACCTGCTGCGCTTTGCTGGCGTCGACGGCGTGATGGTGCTCGCGACCGTCGTGCTGTCCGTCGCGGTGGCCGCGGGGCTGCGCTGGCGCGGCTGCTCGTGGCCGATGGCCCTGTGGTTCGCCGGGTGCGTGCTGCTGGTCGGCGTGACCACCCTCCCGTCGCAGAGCGGCCCGCCGGCCCTGCGGGCCGACGCCGCCGAGTCCCTGCGCGCCTGCGTCATGGACCCCGAGCGCTGGCTGCCCCCGGGGGTCAACCGGGTGGCCCGCAGCCAGGTCAGCGCCGAGTTCGTGCCCAACATCGCGCTCTTCATGCCCATCGGTCTGGGGCTCGTGCTCGCCCTGGCCGGCCGCCTCGAGCGGCCCCTGTCCAGCCGACTGGGCCGCCTGCTCGTGGTGTCGGTGCCCCTGCTGGTCTCGATGTCGATCGAGACATACCAGGCCCTGTTCACCACTCGCGTCTGCGCACCCATCGACGTCATGAGCAACACGGCCGGGGGCGTCCTCGGGGGGCTGCTGGCCGCAGGTCTCCTGCGGACGCTGGGCCGAGCGGCGCCGACCCAGGGCCCGTCGGTGCTCCCTCGCAACGGGGCGCAGTAGCCTGCACCGCATGCCTACAGGCTCACTCCTGCCCGTCACCGCCGACGACATCCGCAGTGCGCGCGACATCCTCCAGGGCGTGGTGCGCCCGACGCCGCTGGAGTACTCCCGGGCCCTGAGCGAGCGGGTGGGCCAGGAGGTGTGGCTCAAGTGCGAGAACCTCCAGCGGGCCGGTTCCTTCAAGATCCGCGGCGCCTACACCCGCATGGCACGGCTCTCGCCGCAGGAGAAGGCCGCGGGCGTGGTCGCGGCGTCGGCCGGCAACCACGCCCAAGGGGTGGCGCTCGCCGCACAGCTGCTCGGCATCGACGCCAAGGTCTACATGCCGCAGGGCGCGCCGATGCCGAAGCTCGTGGCCACCCGGGCGTACGGCGCCACGGTCGAGCAGGTCGGCACGACGGTCGACGAGTGCCTGGTCGCGGCCGCGGCCTGGGCGGCCCAGACCGGCGCCGTGCTGGTGCACCCCTTCGACCACCGTGACATCGTCGCTGGCCAGGGCACCTGCGGGCTCGAGATCCTCGAGCAGTGCCCCGACGTGCGCACGGTGGTCGTCTCCACCGGGGGTGGAGGGTTGCTCGCCGGCATCGCCACGGCGGTGCGGGCGGTGCGCCCGGAGGTGCGCGTGTTCGGGGTGCAGGCCGAGCAGGCCGCGGCCTACCCGATGTCGTTGAGGGCCGGGCGTCCCATCGCCCTCGAGCGGATGGCGACCATGGCCGACGGCATCGCCGTCGGGATGCCGGGGGCCGTGCCTTTCGCGCTGGTGGCCGAGCTCGTCGACGGGGTCGAGACGGTCGACGAGGCGGCGCTGTCGCGGGCGCTGCTCTTCCTGCTGGAGCGGGCCAAGCTCGTGGTCGAGCCGGCGGGCGCCGCCTCGGTGGCTGCTCTGCTCGAGCCCTCGGGGCGACGGTTCGAAGGTCCGGTCGTCGCCGTCCTGTCGGGTGGCAACATCGACCCGCTGCTGCTGCTGCGGATCATCCGCCACGGCATGGTGGCGGCGGGGCGCTACCTGTCCTTCGCGGTGCAGGTGCCTGACCGGCCCGGCACCCTGGCCCGGCTGCTCGCCGACCTCGCCGCTGCTGACGCCAACGTCGTCGAGGTGCGTCACGGGCGCTCGGAGGGGGGCCTCAGCGTCGACGAGGTCGAGATCGCCATCGAGTGCGAGACCAAGGGCCCCGAGCACCGCGAGGAGCTGCTGCGAGCCTTGCGCACCGACGGCTACCGGCTCGTCTTCCGCTGAGGTCGAGGGGCGCTTGACGGGGGCCGGGCCCACCGTGGGGCGGCTCAGCCCTGGTAGCGCTCGACGTTGAGGACCTTGACTTCGATGGTCTTGCCAGAGGGCGTGAGGTACTTCGACGTCGTGCCGACCTTGGTGCCGTTGATGGCCTTGCCGAGGGGCGACTGCTCCGAGAAGACCTCGAGGTCGCTGCCCTCCTGCTTGATCTCGCGGTGGCCGAGCAGGAAGGTCTCCTGGTCACCGAACATCTCGACGGTGACGAGCATGCCGGGGCCGACGACGCCCTTGGCGGTGTGCGGCGCCTCGCCGACGGTGGCCTTCTCGAGCAGCTGGGTCAGCTGGCGGATGCGGGCCTCCATCTTGCCCTGCTCCTCCTTGGCCGCGTGGTAGCCGCCGTTCTCCTTGAGGTCACCCTCCTCACGAGCCGCCTCGATGCGCTTGGCGATCTCGGAGCGGCCCTCTCCGGAGAGCTGGGCCAGCTCGGCCTGAAGACGGTCGAACGCGTCCTGGGTGAGGTAGTTCGTCGCGGTGTCAGTCATGAGCGGTGCTCCTTGATCGGGTCGGCCTGCGCAGGACGTCGCCGGGCCGGTGAGGCCGCCACCTGCAGCAAAAGGGTCCGGACCGAGACGGTCCGGACCCGGGTGACGGCGCAGGATCCAGTGTACCGACTATGCGTATGCCGGGCGCACACCTCGGTTGCGCAGCCGCCCCCCACCCGGCAGCGGTCAGGCGTAGGTGTAGAAGCCGCGCCCGGTCTTGCGTCCGAGCAGCCCGGCGTCGACCATCCGGTTGAGCAGGGGCGGCGCGGCATACAGCGGCTCCTTGAACTCCTCGTAGAGCGACTCGGCGACGGCCTGGGTGGTGTCGAGCCCGATGAGGTCGGCCAGCGCGAGCGGGCCCTGCGGGTGGGCGGCGCCCAGCACGAGGCCCTGGTCGATGTCCTCGGCCGTGGCGAAGCCCGACTCCATCATGCGGATCGCGCTGAGGATGAAGGGGATGAGGAGGGCGTTGACCACGAAGCCGGCTCGGTCCTGACAGTTGATCGCGCGCTTGCCGAGGCTGCCCTCGACGAAGGCTCGGGCCCGCGCGGTCGTCTCGGGAGCCGTAAGCAGGCTGGGCACCAGCTCGACGAGCTTGAGTACCGGCACCGGGTTGAAGAAGTGGATGCCCACGACCTGGCTGGGGCGGCTGGTCGCCACGGCGAGCTTCATCACCGGGATCGACGAGGTGTTGGAGGCGAGGATCGCGTCCGGCGCGGTGACGATCTCGTCGAGCCGGCGGAAGAGCGCCGTCTTGGCGTCCTCGTCCTCGACGATGGCCTCGATGACGATCTCGCGGTCGGTCATCGCCTCGAGGTCGGTGACGACCTGCAGCCGCTCGAGCACCGGCTCGGCGTCGGCGAGCTTGCCGCGCTCCTGGGCGCGGCGCAACGAGCGCTCGATGCGCGCCCGCCCGTCGCGGGCCCGGGTGTCGTCGGACTCGACGACGACGACGCCGTGGCCGGCGCGAGCGCACACCTCGACGATGCCGGCGCCCATCAGGCCGCACCCGACGACGCCGACCGACATCGGGACGACTTCACCCTCGGTGGTGGTGGCGGGGTTGGTGGTGGCGGTGCTCATGGGGTCATCCTCGGGATGGGAGGGAAGCGGCAGGGGCAGGGGCAGGGCAGGGTCAGGGTCAGGGGGTGCGCACGCAGTCGGTCACGTTGCCGGTCACGGCACGCGACGCCGTGCGCACGGTGACGACGTGGTGGGTGGTGCGCTCGCCTCCGGTGGGGATGACCAGCTGGGCGCTGCCCACCGGGGCGAAGGTGCCGTCCTGGGCGGTGACCGTGCAGGTCACCGGCTGCTCGGGTGGACGGGTCACGTCGAAGCTCACGGTCACGCCCCGGTCGCTGTCGACCTTGTAGCCGACCGTCGTGGCCGTGATGCGCTGGGGCGAGTCGGCCGCGGTCCACCAGATGACGACGGCGGCGACGAGCGCGGCCACGATCGCTCCGGACACGCCCCACCACCGGCTGGGTCGGCCCGGGCGGGGGGTGGGCCCTGCAGAGGTGCGGGTGCCCGGCGGCGGTGGTGTCGGTGACATGATGGTCAACGGTAGAGCGCCAGCGTCACACGCACAGAGCCGGGAGCGGGAACAGGTATGCCGGGTGGTCCGGAGAACGGCCTCGAGACGGGCCGAGCAAGCGCAGGAACGGGCGTCGTCGAGGCGGCCGCGGGGTTGCGGCTGATGGCGGTGCACGCCCATCCCGACGACGAGTCGAGCAAGGGGGCAGCGACGACGGCGAAGTATCTCGCCGAGGGTGCACGGGTGCAGGTCGTGTCGTGCACCGGTGGTGAGCGTGGCGACATCCTCAACCCCCGCCTCAAGCAGGACGTGCACATCCTGCGCGACCTGGCCCAGGTGCGGCGCGACGAGATGGCCGCCGCCCAGGCCGTGCTCGGCTGCGAGCACACGTGGCTCGGCTTCGTCGACTCCGGTCTGCCGGAAGGCGACCCGCTGCCGCCGCTGCCCGAGGGCTGCTTCGCGCTGGAGCCGATCGAGGTGACGACCGAGGCGCTCGTGCGGGTCATCCGGGCGTTCCGTCCCCACGTCGTCACGACCTACGACGAGATCGGCGGCTACCCGCACCCCGATCACATCAACTGCCACGTCGTGTCGATGTCGGCCGTCGCTGCGGCCGGTGACCCCACGGCATACCCGCAGGCGGGTGAGCCGTGGCAGCCGCTGAAGGTCTACTACAACCACACGTTCACACGCTCACGCGTCGAGGCCTTCCACAACGCGATGCTCGAGACGGGTCTCGAGTCGCCCTACGCCGACTGGCTGGTCGACTGGAAGCGGCCCGACCGCCAGGTGACCACCCGCGTCGAGTGCGCCGACTTCTTCGACGTGCGCGACCGGGCCCTGCTGGCCCACGCCACGCAGGTCGACCCCGACGGCACCTGGTTCAAGGTGCCGCTCGACCTGCAGCGGCAGGTGTGGCCCACCGAGGACTACGAGCTCGCCCTGTCCTACGTGCCGTTCGCCGAGGGGGAGGACGACCTCTTCGCCGGCCTCGGCAGGGCGGCGGAGGCCGACGCGCTCGCCACCCGCGGCGGGCTCGAGCTCGCCTACGACGGACGCACCCCGGTCCAGCCGGCCGAGACGGTCGACGCCTGATGGGCGGCGGCACCCCGAGCACCGACATCGGGCCGGGCCTGGGGGCGTTCGTCGCCTTCTTCGCGCTCGCGCTGCTGCTCTGGCTGCTCATGCGCAACATGAACGGCCGGATGCGCCGGATGGCCTACACGGAGCGCGAGCGGGTCTCGCGCCTGCAGGAGCGCGACGCGCGGGCGCAGGGCGAGGCGCCCGCGGCTGCGGGTGAGCCGGCCGCAACCACCGACCCCGGCGACGAGCCGGTGCCCGACGGCGACCCCGCCGCGAGTCCTCCACCACGAGGCGATGAGGATGAGCACGAGCAGCCCGGAGCCCACGACCGCTGAGCCCTACGCCGGCTTCGAGGCCAACCGACCGGTCTGGGACGAATGGGACGCGATGGATCCCGAGCACCAGCGAGACGGGTTCCTCGAGGCCAACGCCACGCTCCAGGCCCGGTATGCCGGCATCGACGCCGAGACGAAGCGCTCACTGCGTGTCGACCTGGGTTCCCGCACCCGTCGACCTCGCGACCGCAGCCTCCCTCTGCCTCGACGAGCCGGCGCTGCACTCGTGGGACCTGCGCTCGGCGCGTGACCCCGAGGCGCAGGTGCACAAGGACGACGTGCCGCTGCTGCTCGACGGTCTGCTGCCGATGATGCTGGGCTTCCTGGGCAGGGGCGGCCAGCTCCCCGAGGCCCCGGGCACCGGACGGTGTGCTGATCGTGCCGGCCGAGTCCTTCCTGCGGCTGCTCACGGGGCGCCTGCCCGCCGACCGCACCCCGCCCGGTGTCGCTGTCATGGGCCCGGTCGACCTCGACACCCTGCGCCAGGTCTTTCCCGGCTTCTGAGGTGGGCACGAAGACGTGACCCCCCGGTGGGGCCGCTCCCGGGGCCACGACGAGCGCTGCCCCCGGCCCAGCTCAGGCGACGGGCGAGGCGCCGACGCCGTAGAGCGCGAGCGAGGCGGCGATGTAGTGCACCACGAAGGCCGCGACCGTGAAGGCGTGGAAGATCTCGTGGAACCCGAACCACGTCGGGAAGGGGTTGGGGTGCTTGGTGCCGTAGACGACGGCGCCCACGGTGTAGAGCAGACCGCCGACGGTCATCAAGGTGATGATCGCGGGGCCGCCGAAGTGCAGCAGCGGGCTGAAGTAGAACACCGCGACCCAGCCCAGGGCGACGTAGATCGGGGTGTAGAGCCAGCGGGGCGCTTCGACCCAGAAGACGCGGAAGAGCACGCCGCCGATGGCCCCGGTCCACACGATGAGCAGCAGGGTGCGGGCCTGCTCCCACGGCAGCAGGGCCAGCGCGAAGGGCGTGTAGGAGCCCGCGATGATGAGGAAGATGTTGGAGTGGTCCATCCGCTTGAGGATGATCTGCATCCTCGCCGACCAGGTGCCCCGGTGATAGACCGCCGAGGTCGCGAAGAGCATCACGGCGGTCACCGTGAAGACGACGGCCCCGACCTTCGCGCGGCCGGCAGGTGCGAGGCAGATCAGCACGATGCCGGCCGCGAGGGCGAGGGGGGCCGTACCAGCATGGAGCCACCCGCGCAGCTTCGGCTTGACCGCGGCGACGAGGTCGCTGACGGTGCCGTTCTCCGGGTTGGGGGGCGAGGTCTCCATACGCTGCACTATAACCTACGCAACCGTAGGTTACGGAAGCGTAGGTCGGGGCTCGACGCCCTGGTGGGGGCGGGTCCGGGCGGGGAGGAGCGTGCGGGGAGTAGCCTCGCACTCGGCAGGTGCCGTCCGGCGCCGCCGAGGAGGGGTCCGTGGGTCTGACCGACCTCGTCTACGGCGTCTACGAGCGCCGCCTGGTCCGCCGGCTCGACCGCACGAGCGTGCCGCGTCACGTCGGGGTCATGCTCGACGGCAACCGCCGGTGGGCCCGGGCCAACGGCTTCGAGACGCACGACGGTCACCAGGCCGGCGCCGACAAGATCAAGGACCTGCTCGACTGGTGCGAGGGCGCCGGCGTCGAGGTCGTGACGCTGTGGCTGCTGTCGACCGACAACCTCGACCGCCCCCGCGCCGAGATCGTGCCGCTCCTGCGCATCATCGAGACCGCGGTGGCCGACCTGGCCGACACCGGCCGCTGGCGGCTGCACCCCATCGGGGCCCTCGACCTGCTGCCGGCCGAGACGGCCCAGAGCCTCAAGGCGTCGGCCGAGGCCACCCGCGACGTCGCCGGCCTGCACGTCAACGTCGCCGTCGGCTACGGCGGGCGGCGCGAGATCGCCGACGCCGTGCGCGGCATGCTGCTCGAGTCGGCGGCCCGGGGCAGCTCGCTCGAGGAGGCGGCCGAGCGGGTCAGCATCGAGCAGATCGAGGCCCACCTCTACACCAAGGGCCAGCCCGACCCCGACCTCGTCATCCGCACCTCGGGGGAGCAGCGGCTCGGTGGCTTCCTGCTGTGGCAGAGCGCCAAGTCGGAGTTCTACTTCTGCGAGGCCTACTGGCCCGACTTCCGCCACGTCGACTTCCTGCGCGCCCTGCGGTCCTACGCCGAGCGCGAGCGACGCTTCGGTCGCTGAGGCCGGTGCGGTCGTCCCGCTGTCGCCCGCCCCACCAGCCACAGCCGCCACACGCCGCACACCGGCCGCGGCGACCGCAGTGTTTCGTCCCGGTGAACTCTCGCCGACACCTGGTCGACACACCGCCGAAAGCGCGCCGCGACGGCTCGGGGCGTCGTACGGTCGTGTGGACGTCAGACACCCGTCCGGCGTTCGGGAGGCCCTGCATGGAGCGATGTCAGCTCCGGGTGGAGGGCCGGACCCGGCCCCTGCACCTCGCGGGAGCCCGGTCCCGGCACCTCATCCGCGAGTAGCCAAGAGCAGCTCGCGGGCGCGCCCCCAGGGAGTCGTCATGACCTCGACCCGCTCCTCCAGCCCAGCGTCCACCGCCGGTGAGCCCCCGCGCCCCGGCCGACGGGGCAAGACGTTCGTGCTCGACACCTCGGTGCTCCTGTCCGACCCGCGCGCGATGCTCCGCTTCAAGGAGCACGAGGTGGTGCTGCCCGTCGTGGTGGTCACCGAGCTGGAGGCCAAGCGCAACCACCCCGAGCTGGGCTACTTCGCGCGACAGGCCCTGCGCCTGCTCGACGACCTGCGGGTCAGCGAGGGGCGCCTCGACCGGCCGGTGGCCGTCGGCGACCAGGGTGGCACCCTGCGGGTCGAGCTCAACCACACCGATCCCCTGGCCCTGCCAGCCGGATTCCGCCTCGGCGACAACGACACCCGCATCCTCGCGGTCGCCAAGAACCTCGCCGACGAGGGCTTCGACGTCACGGTCGTCAGCAAGGACCTGCCGATGCGGGTCAAGGCCTCGGCGGTCGGCCTGGCCGCGGAGGAGTATCGCGCCGAGCTCGCCGTCGACTCCGGGTGGACCGGCATGTCCGAGCTCGACGTCACCGTGGAGCAGATGGACGCCCTCTACGAGCACGGCCGCATGGAGCACCCGGCCGCCGCCGAGCTGCCCTGCCACACCGGGCTGGTCCTGCTCTCGCCTCGGGGGAGCGGGCTGGGGCGGGTGGGCGCCGACAAGCAGGTGCGCCTGGTGCGCGGTGACCGCGACGCCTTCGGTCTGCACGGTCGCAGCGCCGAGCAGCGCATCGCCCTCGACCTGCTGCTCGACCCCGACGTGGGCATCATCAGCCTCGGCGGGCGCGCCGGCACCGGCAAGTCGGCGCTGGCCCTCTGCGCCGGCATCGAGGCGGTGATGGAGCGACGCCAGCACCGCAAGGTCGTCGTCTTCCGCCCCCTCTACGCCGTGGGCGGTCAGGACCTCGGCTACCTCCCGGGCTCCGAGGCCGAGAAGATGGGCCCGTGGGGACAGGCGGTCTTCGACACCCTGGGTGCGCTCGTCTCCACCGAGGTCGTCGAGGAGATCATGGACCGGGGAATGCTCGAGGTGCTGCCGCTGACGCACATCCGGGGGCGGTCGCTTCACGACGCCTTCGTCATCGTGGACGAGGCGCAGTCGCTCGAGCGCAACGTGCTGCTCACCGTGCTGTCGCGCATCGGCCAGAACTCCAAGGTGGTCATGACCCACGACGTCGCCCAGCGCGACAACCTCCGCGTGGGGCGCCACGACGGGGTGGCCGCCGTCATCGAGGCCATGAAGGGGCACCCGCTCTTCGCGCACGTCACCCTCACCCGCAGCGAGCGGAGCCCGATCGCGGCGCTGGTCACCGATCTGCTGGAGGGCCTCGAGGTCTGACGGCGGCCTGCGCGGATTTGGTCCGACCCCCGTGTCCATGTCAGAGTCGTCCCAACATCTCGGTTTGGTAACGCCGCGCGACGGGGGTCCACGGTTGACCGGGCCATCCCCGCACGCCCCGACCGCTCGGGCGGCACCAGGACATCGAGGAGCACGACACGTGGCGAACGACTACCAGGCACGACACCGGGCACCGGGTCGGCACCGGGCCACCGCCGGGTCGGCCCGGCACTGTGTGCCGGCCAAGGTCCTGCGACGTCCGCTGCTCACCACCGGGGCCCTGGTGGCTCTCGTCGGCGCCTCGGCCGCGGGCTACGCCAGGGCTGGCGACGTCACCAGCTCCGCGCAGGTCCTCTCGGTCACGGCTGCTGCCCTGACGCAGGCCAACGCTGCGAACAACGCCCAGCTCGAGGAGGACGCCAACCTGCGCTCCTCCGTCGCGTCGACGGCGATGCAGGCCTCCGCGGCCGCTGACCGGCGCAACACGGC
>JALYVC010000127.1 GCA_030853445.1 Actinomycetota bacterium
GGCCGGGGGTGGGCCGCTGCCCGGAGGCCTCGAGGAGCTGCGCCGGCACGACGAGGCTCACGGCACGGCATACCTGCTGACGCTCGGCGCTCACCTCGACCACCACTCCGACCCCGCCCGCGCCGCCGCGGCCCTGCACGTGCACCCCAACACGCTGCGCTACCGGTTGGCCCGGATCGCCGAGGTCGTCGACCTGCAGCTAGACGACCCGACCACCCGGCTGGCACTGCGCCTGCACCTGCTCCCCCTCCCCCTCCCCCTCCGGACTTGACGCAGCGTCGAGGCGCTTGACGCCCCGCACACCGTGCGTCAACTGCCTCGACGCTGCGTCGGGTAGGTCCGGGAGTGCGCCTCAGCGCTGGGTGGACACCACCCGGCGGAACCTCAGCATGCGCTCGCGCTCGCGCTGCTCCTGCTGGTCGCGTCGCCGCCCCTCGAGCAGCTGACGCAGGGAGACGATGCCGACGATGCGGGTCTCGTCGTATCGGTCGACCACCGGCAGGGTGGCCAGGCCGGTGGTGGCCATGAGCTCGGCGACGTTACGTAGGGTCTGGTCGGCGTGGGTGACGGTCGGCTGCTCGATGAGCACCTCATCGATCGACCTGTCGGTGTCCGCCGCGTCCGCGGACAGCAGACTCCCGCGGGTGACGACCCCGAGCATCCGCTGGTCGGCACCGACCACGGGATAGAGCTGCTGGCGCCAGGCAGCCCAGTCGTCGTCGGGTGAGTCCAGCGCTGCCCTGGCCTGCCGGGTGGACAGGCCGGAGTCCAGCTCGAGCACCTCGGTCAGCATGACCTCGCTGACGAAGACGATCTCGAGCGGGTCGACGTCGTACTCCCGGCTGAGGTGGTAGCCACGACGGGCGATCTTCTCGGTGAGGATGGAGCGCTTGAGCACCAGCACCGAGACGGCGTAGCCGGCGAAGGCCGCGATGAGCAGCGGGAGCAGCCCGCTCCACTGACCGGTCAGCTCGAGCCCGAAGATCGTTGCGGTGAGGGGCACCCGCATTGCCGCCCCGAGCATGCTCGCCAGCCCGACGAGTGCCCAGAAGCCGGGCCCCACGGTGGGCAGTACGTGCGACTCCACGGCGCCCAGGGTGCCGCCGATCAGCAGCAGCGGCGCGAGCACCCCGCCGGAGGTGCCCGAGCCGAGCGACAGGCTCCAGATGAGGGTCTTGACCACGAGCACACCGCCGGCGAGCCCGAGGGAGATCGAGCCGGTGAGGGCGGCGCCGATGACGTCGTAGCCGACGCCGAGCGCCTGGGGGACGACGAGCCCGCCGAGGCCGATGACGACCCCGCCGATGGCAGGCCACCACATCCAGTGGATGGGCAGCCGGTGGAAGGTGTCCTCGGAGGCGTAGACGAGGTAGGTCGCGAGCACGGCCACGACGGCGGAGACGACACCGGCCACGGCGCACAGCACGTAGGTCGACGCCGTGAGGTGAAGGGGTCCAGCCGCAGGGAAGAGCGCTTGCTCGCCGAGGATGGGGTGGCGCACGACCACGGCGGTCGCGACGGCTGCCACGACGGGTACGACGCTCCGAGGCCGCCACTCGAAGAGCAGCAGCTCGATGGCGAGGGCTACCGATGCGAGCGGCGCGTTGAAGACCGCGGCCATGCCCGCCGTGGAGCCGGCCACCAGCAGTGTCTTGCGCTCGTCGGTGGTGAGCTTGAGCAGCTGCGCGAAGATCGAACCGACGGCGCCGCCGGTCATGATGATCGGCCCCTCGGCGCCGAACGGCCCGCCGGACCCGATCGAGAACGCAGCCGAGATCGGCTTGAGCAGGGCGACCCGCGGCTGGATCTTGCTGCCGTTCATGAGGATCGCCTCGATGGTCTCGGGCATGCCGTGCCCGCGGATCCGCTCCGATCCGTAGCGGGCCATGAGCCCGACGATCAGCCCCCCCGCGACGGGTGCCACGAGGATGAGCCACCACGGGTGGTGGGTCGCTCCCGGAGCCACGAGAGTGGTCTCGAACCGTTGGTAGAACACGGCGTTCGTGATGATGCCGATGAGCTTGACGAGGCACCAGGCCACGAGCGCGCTCACGGCGCCGACGGGGACGGCCAGGGCAGTGATGGCCAGCATCCGCGGGGTGACGGTGAAGTCGCCGAGATGGCGCACGTCGCGCACCGACGAGGGGGAGGGGCGACCCCGACGGGGTCGTTCGGCCGGGTCCGCCGAGGAGGCGCTGGTGGGGGGCATGGGTCCTTCTCCAGGAAGCAAGTGAGGGAGGAGCGGCTCGATATATCGTTTTGCGACATATTATGGTGTGCAGATGTTCCCCGCAAAGCCCGGCCGTCGAGCCACCTCGGCCGACGACGCCACCAGCTCGCGTCGACGCCCTTCCGACGCCGAGTACGAGCGGCTCCTCGCCGTACGTGTGCAGCTGCGCACCTTCGACCGCTGGAGCCGGGAGGCGGCGGCGGTCGAGGGGCTGACCCACGCCCAGCACCAGCTGCTGCTGGCGGTGCGAGGACACCCGGGCACCGAGGGACCGACGGTCGGTGACGCCGCCGAGGCCCTGCTCGTGGCGCCCCATACGGCCAGTGGCCTGGTCGACCGCACCCAGGCGCTCGGTCTGCTCGACCGGGAGCGCGACGCCGAGGACTCGCGGCGGGTGCGGCTGCACCTGACCCCCCGGGGTGAGCAGGTGCTCAGCCAGCTCACCGTGGTGCACCTGGAGGAGCTGCGGCGGCTGGCCCCCGTGCTCGGCGTGTTGTAGGCCCCCGCCCGGCCCGGAAGACATCCACTCGTCATGTGGCACGAGATGCGCACTCCCAGCGAACTCACTAGGTTTGTGCAACCGGTTCCCAGACAGCCCGGGAGGTCCCGCGCATGGATACGGTCATCGTCGGTGTCGACGCGAGTGACGCGAGTCGGCGGGCGACGGAGTTCGCCGCCACGAGGGCGGCCCAGCTCGGGCTCTCCCTCGTGCTCGTGCATGTCATCCCCTGGTCCCCCTACTCCTTCAGCACGCCGGGGGAGAACGAGCGCCGGGGAGCCCGGAAGAAGGAGGAGATCGAGGCCGCCTCCACCCAGGTCATCGCCCCCCTGCTCGAGCTGCTGGCCGAACGGGACGTCGAGGTCGAGACGGTCGTGCGTCACGGCGACCCCGTCGACCTCCTCGTCTACCTCGTCGGCGACCTCTCCGCGCTGCAGGTCGTGGTCGGGCGCACGGGTGACAGCCGCGTGCGGCAGGCGATCTTCGGCAGCATCCCCGGTCACCTGGTCCAGGTGTCCCCTGTGCCTGTGACGGTGGTCCCATGACGTTCTCCGACGGACTGACAACCGTCCTCAACGCGGTGACCGACACCGTCTTCTACGCCGTGTCGATCGGTGACGCGACCCTGCCGCTCATCGTGGTCTGGCTCATCGTCGCTGCCGTGTTCTTCACGTTCTTCCTCGGCTTCCAGAACATCAGGGGCTTCACCCATGCCATCGACCTGGTGCGGGGCAGGTACTCCGACCCCGACGACGTCGGGGAGGTCTCGCACTTCCAGGCCCTGGCCACGGCTGTGTCGGGCACCGTGGGGCTGGGCAACATCGCCGGGGTCGCCATCGCCATCTCGCTGGGTGGGCCGGGTGCGACCTTCTGGATGATCTGCGCCGGCTTCTTCGGCATGAGCGCCAAGATGGCAGAGTGCACGCTGGGCGTGAAGTACCGCCACGAGCGGCCGGACGGCTCGGTGTCCGGCGGGCCGATGTACTACCTCAAGGAGGGTGTCGGCAAGCTCGGCCGGCCCCGGCTCGGCAAGTTCCTCGCCGCGCTCTTCGCTGTCTGCGCCATCGGTGGCTCGCTCGGTGGCGGCAACATGTTCCAGTCCAATCAGGCCACGGCGCAGCTCATCGCGGTGACCGGCGGGGCGGGCGGGGTGCTGGGCGGATACGAGTTCGTCATCGGCCTCGCCTTCGCGCTGGCCGTCGGCGCGGTGATCATCGGCGGCATCAAGAGCATCGCCAAGGTCACCGAGAAGATCGTGCCCTTCATGGCCGTCGTCTACGTCGGCGCCTGCCTTGTGGTGATCATGGGGAACCTCGGCTCGGTGCCGTCGGCCTTCGGCGACATCGTCACCGGTGCGTTCGCCCCGTCGGGCATCGCCGGCGGTGTAGTGGGCGTGCTCATCGTCGGATTCCAGCGCGCAGCCTTCTCCAACGAGGCCGGCATCGGCTCGGCGTCGATCGCCCACTCGGCGGTGAAGACCAAGGAGCCGGCGACCGAGGGTTTCGTGTCACTGCTCGAGCCCTTCATCGACACCATCGTCATCTGCACCATGACGGCCCTCACGATCACGATCACCGGTGCCTACCGTGACCCGGCGGCCTCCGAGCTCGGCGGCGTCGGCCTGACCTCGAAGGCCTTCGAGTCCGTCATCCCGTGGTTCCCCAATGTGCTGGCCCTCGCCGTCGTCCTCTTCGCCTTCTCGACGATGATCTCGTGGTCGTACTACGGCATGAAGGCGACGGGCTACCTCTTCGGTGACAACCGCACGGCCGAGACGGTCTACAAGGTGGTCTTCTGCTGCTTCACCGCGGCTGGGGCGGGCCTCGCGCTCGAGCCGGTCATCGGCTTCTCCGACTCGATGATCTTCATGATGTCGATCCCCAACATCATCGGCCTCTACCTGCTGGCCGGCGTGCTGCGGCGCGAGATCTCCGGGTACCGGTCGCGCGTCGCCTCAGGCGAGTTCGCCAAGGTCGGGTGAGCCCCCGGGCGCCCGCCCGACGGGGTGGTGCCGGGACGGGAGATCCCGGGGGCGCTCCGGATCCATACCCGACGCAGCGTCGACGCACCTGACGCCTGGTGTACGGAGCGTCGAGTGCGTCGACGCTGAGTCAAGTAGGCCCACGGAGAGCAGTCGCGCGCACCAGCAGGTAGCGCTGCTCCGGCCGGCTCGTCGCCATCCGGGCGGCCGTCTCGTACGCCGCGCAAGCGGGCCCACGCTGTCCGGACCGCTCGAGCAGGTGGGCCTGCACGGCATACAGGTGGTGGTGGTGGCGCAGGCGGTGGTCGGCGAGCAGTGGTGCGAGCATTGCCAGGCCGGCGGCGGGCCCATGCACCTCGGCGACGGCCACGGCGTGGTTGAGGGTGACGACGGGACCAGGGTCGAGGTCGGCGAGCATGCGGTAGAGCTGCTCGATCTGCGGCCAGTCGGTGTCGGCGGACACGACGGCCTCGGCGTGGACGGCGGCGATGGCAGCCTGCAGCTGGAAGGGGCCGACCGGGCCCCGGGGGAGCACGGCCTCCACGAGGGCGATGCCCTCCGCCAGCAGGTCCGAGTCCCAACGGTGACGGTCCTGCACGGCCAACGGCACCAGCGACCCGTCCGGTGTCGTGCGGGCGGCTCGACGGGCGTCGGTGAGCAGCAGGAGGGCCAGCAAGCCGGTCACCTCGTCGGCGTCGGGCAGGCTGACGTGCAGTTGGCGGGTGAGCCGGATCGCCTCCTGCGCCAGCGACACGTCGGTGAGCCCGCCGCCGGTGGTCGCCGTATGGCCCTCCGTGTAGACGAGGTACAGCACGTGCGCAGCGGCCGCCACCCGCCCGGGGAGCTCACTGCGAGGTGGCGTGCCGAAGGGTGCGTCGACCTCGCGGAGCGTGGCCTTGGCCCGTGAGATGCGCTGGCCCATGGTGCTCTCCGGCACGAGGAAGGCGCGGGCGACCTGTGCTGTGGTGAGCCCAGCGACGGCCCGCAGGGTCAGGGCCACCTGCGAGGGACGCGACAGGGCGGGATGGCAGGTGAGCAGCAGGAGGGTGAGGGAGTCGTCGCGGTCGAGGTCCAGTGCCGTCAGGCCGGTGTCGGCCGGAGCCGAGACGAGGTCGACGGGCCGCGGTGCCACCCGCTCCTCCCGGTCGGCTCGGGCGTGGTCGGACCGCCACTGGTCGATCAGGCGCCGCGAGGCGACCCGGATGAGCCAGGCCCGGGGATTGGTGGGCACACCTTCACGAGGCCACTGCGTAGAGGCGGCGATGAGAGCCTCCTGCGTGGCGTCCTCGGCCGAGCCAAAGTCGCCGTACCGCCGGGCCAGCGCAGCGGTGACCTGTGGCGCCAGCCGGCGCCACAGGTCGTCGGCCACGGGGTCGGTCACGCGCCCTCGTTGCCGTCCCACATCGCGGGGCGCAGCTCGACGACGTCGCCCGGGCCGGCGAACTGGCGGGCCACCTCCTCGGCTCGTTCGCGGGTCGCGCAGTCGACGAGGAAGAAGCCGGCGAGGTGCTCCTTGACCTCGGCGTAGGGCCCGTCGCTGGACACCGGCGCGTCCCCGTCCCAGCGGAGCACCGTCGACGTCGACGGGGCAGCGAGCGCCTCGGCGACGACGAACTCGCCGCGGGCACTGAGCTCCTCCATGAGGGCCTCGAACTGGCGGTCCGACGCGGCACGCTGGTCGGCTGGGAGGGCGCGGCCCTCGGGGGTGAACTCGTGGGTCGGGTGTCCCCACGGCGCGGGGTTGGAGTGGATCAGGATGACGTACTTCACGGGTGCCTCCGGTGGTCGGGACCGCCAGGATCGGCGGTCGGAGGAGACGTCGGAGCGAGCCGGTGGGTCTCGACATCGCCCACGATGTCAGGCTCCGGGCAGTCCCCACCAGGTGTCCATCCGGGCGACGGCAGGGGCCGTCTGCCCCTGCCGCAGCACGCGTGCGGTGCGCCACAGGAAGGCGGCGATGCCCGCGGCGCCCTGCATCCAGCCCACCTCGGGCGGGAGGAGCGGGTCGTCGCGGCGGTGCTCGACGAAGCGCCAGCAGGCGCGGCCGTCGTCGACCAGTGCCCGGC
>JALYVC010000128.1 GCA_030853445.1 Actinomycetota bacterium
GGGACGAGGCTCGTGCCCCTGGCGCCGGGTCACGGCTGCGCGGGCAGGGTCCCGTCCGCTTCGTAGGCCGCGATCATCGCCAGCCGGCGAGCGTGGCGCTCCACCCCGGAGAACGGTGTGGCGAGGAAGGCGTCGACGATCGCCTCGGCCTCCTCGACCGCGGTGAACCGGCCGCCGATCGAGACCACCCGGGCGTCGTTGTGCTCGCGGGCCAGCGTGGCGAGCTCGACGCTCCACGCGAGAGCCGCCCGCACCCCCGCCACCTTGTTGGCGGCGATCTGCTCACCGTTGCCCGACCCGCCGAGGACGACGCCCAGCGACTCGGGATCGGCGGCGACGGCCGCCGCCGCCCGCAGGACGGCCACCGGGTAGTCGTCGTCGGGGTCGAGCTGGTGCGGGCCGTGGTCGGTCACGTCGTGACCGGCCCGGGTCAGGTGGGCCACGAGGGCCTGGTGCAGCTCGTATGCCGCGTGGTCACCGCCGACGTGCACGCGCATCAGTCGAACACCGGCCCCTGCGTGCGGGTGCGCTTGATCTCGTAGAAGCCGGGGGTGGCGGCGACGAGCAGCACGCCGTCCCACAGCCGTCCGGCGGCCTCCCCCCGGGGAGCGGGTGTGATGACGGGACCGAAGAAGGCCGTCCCGCCCACCGCCACGACCGGGGTGCCCACGTCCTGTCCGACGAGCGAGATCCCGCGCTTGTGGCTGCGCTTGAGCGCGGCGTCGTACTTCTTCTGCGTGGCGGCCTTCGCGAGGGTGGCCGGCAGGCCCGCCTCCTCGAGCGACTCGGCGATGACCTGCTCGTAGTCCGTCCTGGCGCCCAGGTGGATGCGCGTGCCCATCGCGTCGTAAAGCGGCTTGACGAACTTCTCCCCGTGAGCCTCGGCGGCAGCGATGATCACCCGGACCGGGCCCCACGCCTTGGTCATCAGCTCCTGGTAGGAGTCGGGGAGGTCACGCCCGGAGTTGAGCACGGCGAGGCTCATGACCGACCAGGTCACCTTGATGTCGCGGACCTTCTCGACCTCCATGAGCCAGCGGGAGGTCAGCCACGCCCAGGGGCAGGCGGGGTCGAACCACATCTCGACCTTCTCGCGCCTGGCGCGGCGGGTCGGGGTCGTCTTCGTCGCCGCGGTGGCGGCGGCGGTCTTCTGCACTGGCGTCATGGCCAGATCCTCTCACTACCCGTGACCGTGCAACGATGGACGCCGCCCACGAGGCGCCTTTTCCCCGAGACGAAGCGAGGCCGACGTGCCCGGTACCAACCTCACCCGCGACGAAGCGGCCACCCGTGCTGCCCAGGTCGCCGTCGAGCGCTACGACGTCGTGCTCGACCTCACCACCGGCCCGCGCACGTTCGCGACGTCGAGCACGATCCGCTTCACCGCGGAAGCAGGGTCCGAGACCTTCCTCGACTTCGTCGGCGAGTCGGTCGACTCCCTCACCCTGAACGGCGCGTCCCTCGACCCCACCGTGCTCTTCGCCGACTCGCGGATCACCCTCCCCGGGCTCGCTGCCGACAACGAGGTCGTGGTGACCGCCACCGGGCGCTACACGAACACCGGCGAGGGGCTGCACCGCTTCGTCGACCCCGTCGACGACGAGGTCTACCTCTACTCGCAGTTCGAGGTCGCCGACTCGCGCCGCGTCTTCGCGGTCTTCGAGCAGCCCGACCTCAAGGCCACCTTCGCCTTCACCGTCACTGCACCCGCCCACTGGCAGCTGGTGTCGAACTCCCCCACCCCGCAGCCGAGCGACGTCACCGACCGTAACGGCGTCGCCGCGCGCACCTGGGCCTTCGAGCCGACGCCGCGGCTGTCGTCCTACGTGACGGCCCTCGTCGCCGGCCCCTACGAGGTCGTGCGCGACGAGGCTCCCTCGCGCAAGGGCCCGGTTCCGTTGGCCATCTACGCGCGCAAGTCACTGATGGCCCACGTCGATGCCGAGCACATCTTCGCGCTGACCAAGACCGGGTTCGACTTCTTCGAGCGCGAGTTCGACTGCGAGTACCCCTTCGCGAAGTACGACCAGATCTTCACCCCGGAGTACAACGCCGGGGCCATGGAGAACGCCGGCTGCGTCACCATCACCGAGGTCTACGTCTTCCGCGGCAAGGTCACCGACTCGACCGTCGAGCGCCGGGGGCTGACCATCCTTCACGAGCTCGCGCACATGTGGTTCGGCGACCTTGTCACCATGCAGTGGTGGGACGACCTGTGGCTGAACGAGTCCTTCGCCGAGTGGGCCTCGACCGTCGCCCAGGCCGAGGCCGGCACGCAGTGGGCCGACGCATGGACCACCTTCCAGAGCCACGAGAAGACCTGGGCGTACCAGCAGGACCAGCTGCCCTCGACGCACCCGGTCTACGCCGACATCCGCGATCTCGACGACGTGCTCGTCAACTTCGACGGCATCACCTACGCCAAAGGCGGGTCGATCCTCAAGCAGCTCGTCGCCTACGTCGGGCGCGAGGCCTTCACGGCCGGCCTGCGCACCTACTTCGCGAAGTACGCCTGGGGCAACACCCGGTTCGCTGACCTCCTCACGGAGTTCGAGGCCGGGTCGGGCCGCGACCTCGGCGCCTGGTCACAGGCCTGGCTGAAGACGTCGGGTGTCAACACGCTGCGCGTCGAGGTCGAGACCGACGGGTCGGGCACCATCACCGAGGCGAGCATCCTGCAGACGGCCGACCCGGCCTACCCGACGCTGCGGCCGCACCGCATTGCCGTGGGCCTCTACGGGATGCAGGACGGCGTGCTGCAGCGGGTCAGCCGCCACGAGGTCGACGTCGAGGGTGAGCGCACCCTGCTGCCCGGGCTCGTGGGCCAGCCCCGGCCCGACCTGATCCTGCCGAACGACGACGACCTCAGCTACGCCAAGCTGCGCTTCGACGAGGCCTCGCTCACCACGGCCCTCGCGCACGCGGCCGACTTCGCCGACAGCCTGCCCCGCTCGATCGTGCTCGGCGCCCTCTGGGAGATGGTGCGCGAAGGTGACCTCGCCCCGGGCGACCTCGTGCAGGTGCTGCTCGCCTGCGCCACCATCGAGCAGCAGTCGACCGTGCTGCGCACGATCCTGCAGACCACCAAGCAGATCCCGTCGTCGTTGATCACCTCGGCCACCACGTTCACCGCGCCGGAGCGTCGCGCCTCACGGGTGCGCCTGGTCGCCGACGCCCTGCGTGACCTCGCGCAGGTCGCCGAGCCCGGCAGCGACCGGCAGTACCAGCTGGTCACCGCGTTCGCGCGGGTCGGGCACGGCGACCAGGACGTCGCCCGGCTGCGGGGGGCGCTCGACGGCTCGGAGCCTTACCCCGGTCTCGAGATGGACCAGGACCTGCGCTGGGTGTTCGTCTCGGCCCTGGCTGCCGCGGGAGCGGCCGACACGGC
>JALYVC010000139.1 GCA_030853445.1 Actinomycetota bacterium
TCGGGCCGCACACCGCGCGGGACCTCGACCGCTACCTGCGCCCACCACCGGCTCGCCGCCGGCGGCTCCGAGGGCGGCCTGATGGCCGTCGCCGGCTGGACCCGCCCCGCCTGACGCAAGCCCTCGCCGGCCAGGGGGTTGAGCCCCTTGGCCTCACCCACCACCCAAGCCGGAGGTGGTCAGCACTCGGGCAGATCCCATGGCCACCACCGGGCACTTCTCGTGACCGTCATCGGGCAGGTCTCACGACCGCCCCTGGGCAGATCTCAATGGCCCTTGACACTAGGCAGAGGTGTGGGGACTGTGCTTCGTCCAAGCCGCCGGAAGATCGTCGATGGCGGCGGTCTGCAGGTCACGTCCCTGAGCACTTCCCGTCGAGCGAGGTCAGGTTGGTCGAGGTTCCACCAACAGGAGGCCAGGGCAGCGGCGGCCATGGCCCGCACCGTCAGCGGCCCGGCGGCGCCGACTCGGCCCCATCGAGTCGACCATGTCGTGCCGATGCAGGGCCCGGACCAGCTTCCGGCTTCGAAATTGCGACCCTCGGTCAGTGTGGAGAACGCAGCCTGCGACCTCACCGCGGCGGGCGACGGCACTGTTGAGGGCGTTGACCGCGCAGCTGTCCTGGCCCGACAAGTTCGTGACAGCGGCCTCACAACGTCACGAGTCCGTCACGTCGCACCTCGGCGAATCGACTGCTGGCCAAGACGTCAGTCCTCGATGGCTTGGTAGACGACCGCGCGGAAGTCGGCCTCGGGCAGGTCGAAGCCGACCATGTGCTGCGTCATGAGCACGCCGACGATCTCCTCGACCGGGTCGACCCAGAAGTAGGTCTTGGCCGCACCGCTCCAGCCGAACTCGCCGACAGAGCCGGCCAGCGCGCTCTGGCCGATGTCCATCGCGACGCGGGAGCCCAGGCCGAACCCGTAGCCGGGCACTGCCACGCCGCCGAGGGTGTACGGGAGCAGCGCCGTCGCGAGGTGGTTGGTGTGCATCAGCTCGAGCGTCTTGCGGCCGAGGATGCGGGTGCCGTCCTCGGCCTTGCCCGTGAGCAGCATGTTCGCGAACCGCAGGTAGTCCGAGCCGGTGCCGAACAGGCCGTGGCCACCGCGCTGGAAGACGTCCGGGGTGTCGCTCGGGTAGGTCGTGTCCACCTCCCGGCGGCCGAGGTCGCCCGTGGCGAAGGCGATCGCGAGCTTGGTGAATGTCATGTCCTTGCCGACGATGTCCGGGAGGCCGTACATGGCGGCGAGACGGCCGCGCTCCGCCTGCGGCACGCCGAAGCCCGTGTCGGTCATACCGAGCGGGCCGAACAGGCGCTCCGAGAGGAAATCCCCGAGCTTCTGGCCCGAGATCACCTCGATCAGGCGGGCCGCGACGTCGATGCCGACGCTGTAGTGCCACTGTGTCCCGGGCGCGAAGGCGAGCGGAAGCGTGGCGACCTCGTCGACAAACTGCTCGAGGGTGCGGGTCGGGTCGTTGCCGATCCGCTTCTGGCGGTACTGCTCCGCGACCGGGAAGTCCTCGAGGAAGTCGTAGGTGAGCCCGCTGGTGTGGCTCATCACGTCGCGGACCTGCATCGGGCGGAGCAGCGACTGGTCCTCGAGCGTCCCGCCCGGCCCGGCGATCTTCGTCGCCGCGAAGGCCGGGATCCACTTGGCGACCGGGTCGACGAGCTGGAACTTCCCCTCTTCGAACAGCGTCATCAGCGCGGTGCAGATGATCGGCTTGGTCATTGAGTACAGGCGGCAGATCGTGTCCTGCGCCATGGGCACGCCAGCCTCGCGGTCCTGCCAACCGAGGCACGCGGAGTGGACGAGCTGCCCGCGGCGCGACACCAACGTCGTGAAACCGGCGTAGCCGCGCCCGTCGACGTACTTCTGCAGCGCGGGCGCGATCCGCTCGAGGCGGTCGGCGCTCATCCCCACCGAATCGGGGGACGTGAGCCGCGGTTCGACCTGGGTCATCGTGGATCTCCTTTGATCGGGACTGGTGCCGAACCTACGCCTGCGTCCTGCTGGGCTACGTTGCGCAGGTGGAAAGTCTCGATCGTATGGTCGGACACGACGTCACGTACGTGCTGGCCGCCAAGATCGTCAAGGAACTCCTCAGCCGCCGAGGAACGGGTGCTGTCCAAGACAACCTCTACGTTGGCGACCATGGCGACCATGGCGACTATGGCGACCTTGGCGCCCTGAAGGTGGTAGTCCATGGCGAGCCAGGGGCCGACGGTGGAGGCCTCGCCGGGTGTCAAGGCGGTGGCAGAAGCCGGCGGAGAGGGCATCGCGCTGGACGGAGTCGATGACGCCGGTGGCGGTCTTGGCGTCCAGCCAAGCTCAAGGCCTGCCCACTCTGCGCCCGCGCCAAGTGCGCGGTGGCGAACCACCACCTCCTCGCTCGACTGAACCACCGCTGTTGTTGCCGACGACGACGTACGGTCGGCGTGGCCGACTCACGACATCAACGTTCAGGCCATTGCGACGATCACGAGCATCATCAGCCAACTACCGAAAGCGGAGCGGCCATGGCACGCATGACACCAGCCGAGGCAACGGCGGTCAACGTCGTCATCAGCCACCTCGCCAGCCTGGAGGCAGACCCCCCGGCCGAGGTCGTGCGGTCGCTACACATCCTCGCCAGCCGAGCCCACAACCGCCTTCAAGGTGGCTGGCACGAGAAGGGCGTGCGGGAGCAGTGGCCCTTCGGCTTCGAGGGTGTTTGACAGCGCGGGGCCGTGGTTCCCCGGCCACCCCACCTTGAACCGTGCCTGGCGGGTGGCGCCTCCTCCGCCCCCAGTGGGACATCGGCGGGTGTGGTCCTTGCTGAGACGGTGGCCTGAACAACTTCCTCTCAGCCCCTGGGGCCGCACCCGTCCCACACGGCACGCCGGTCACACCCCAGCAAAGACGCAGGTCACGGCCCTACGCGCCGACCTTTCCGGCACCCTGCGGACCGGGGTCTGTCACGGCGCTCACCATCGGTAGTCGAGGAACTTCCCGTCGAAGGTGACGACGACCCGGTCGCCGTCGGGGTCGGCCCGACGTGAGACGTCGAGCTTGAAGTTGATCGAACTCATGCATGAGCAGACGGGACCGGGTGTCGTCGGGCAACGGCCTCGTACACGGCGAACAGGTGGTCCAAGATGTCTTCGGCATCCCAGAGGCGGATCCGGAGACGGGATCACGCAGCTCCGTTGGGTGCTGGGCTCTGGGATAGTTGGGGAGTGAACTGGATCCCGCTGCTCGTGGCACCCCCGGTGTGGCTGCTGTCGGGTGTGCTCATTGGTGCGTGGGTGCGCCACATGCCCGGGCCGTCGCGGCTGAGGAAGGTTGCGCTACTTACTGGGACGCTGGCCGTCGTCACCGTCGGGCTGGCCATTCCGGGCGTGGTTCGACCAGCGATCGTGGCCGCGCGGCCGTGGCCATCACCGGACTGGACTCCACCCTCCGAGCGTGTCGAGTGGTTCCTCACCGTCACCGACCTCACGAGCTACTGCGCCGGTCTCGTTCTCGTGATCGCTGTCGTTGCCCTCTTGGGCGTGGCGCGGTCGCGTGCTGTGCTAGGCCGCGTCAAGCGAGGGGTGCGTGCCGACACGGCCAGATAGCGTCGAGAGCCTCTTGTCCACGGCTGGTACACGATCGAATCGGGCCACCCGGGCAGGAACCGAGACGTCAACCCGTCTTCATCGTGAGGTGCCGGGCCAGACCACCGAGATCCCGACCTGAGCCAGCCACCCGCTGATCTACACCCGCTGCCTGCAAGGGAGATGCTTGGCGGGTCGGTTCAGTCGAGCCCAAGGGCCGCGCGCTCATGAGTCCGCACTATTCGCTCCGCCTCAGCGGAGCGGGACACGCTTACGGCGACCCTCCGTCCCGCCACCACGATGGCCGCGGTGGCGGGGGAGCCACCGACTGGTGGCGGGTATTTTGCATGTCCGGACGCGGTCACCCGCGAGATCGATGGAGACTCATATCCGGGCCGTCGGCACCGCCTTGGGGCCACCTGCCGCGACTTACTCGTCGAGCAGGACGCGGCACCACAGGTCGGTGAGGTGGGTGGCGTAACGGTCGCCGGTGATGTCCCGGCGAGCGAGGACGACGAAGTGCTCCCAGCCGTTGGTCGACCAGATGAGGTCGGCCACGGCGCGGTCGCTCAGGTCCTCGCGTAGCTGGCCCGTGACCCGAAGGTCGGCGGCGAGGAGCAGCATGTTGGCGGCCCGGCGCTCGTCGATGCGTCGCCAGGCCTGCTGGCAGCCGGGGTCGTCCTCGCCAGCCCGGACCAGGGCCTGAAGCAGCGGCGCGATCTGCGGGTTCAGCCGGGCCATCGCTGCGGCGTACGTCGCGAGCTTGGCCCTGGCGGTGGGAGCTTCCCGCAAGGCGTTGACGTAGGTCCGTTGCTCGGCGGGCACCGGGCCGGCTCCCTCTCCGAGGATGTCGTCGACCACGGCGAGGACGAGGTCGGGCTTGCGGCCGACGCTGGCGTAGATCGTGTCGACGGAGACGTCGGCGAGCCGGGCGATGTCGGCGACGGGGGACCCGGAGTAGCCGTGGCTGGTGAGGAGCTCGCGCGCCGCCGCGATGATGCGATCCCGGGTGGCCGCGCTCTGCGCTGCCCGGATCGGTGATCGGTAGGGGCGGCCCTTGACAGGTTCAGTCATGAGTCCTAGCGTAAGGCAATTCGTCCGAAAACACTTCGGATGAGACGAGGGAGGCCACCATGAGCACGTCACCCACCGTTGCGGCCGAGGCACCGTCGCGTCATGTGATCCACAGGCCGGCCGGCACCGGGACCGCGACGTGGGCCATGGGCTCCCTCTTCGAACACCTCGTCACGGCCAACGAGTCCGGGGGGATGGGGGTGGCCCTCGTCACCCAACCCCCCGGGATCGCGACCCCGACGCACCGGCATACATTCGAGGACGAGGCGTTCTACCTGCTCGAGGGCACCATGACGTACCGCGCGGGCGAGGAGACCTTCCGCCTGAGCGCCGGGGACTTCCTCTGGCTTCCGCGGGGGGTCCCGCACGCCTTCCGCATCACCGGTAAGCGACCGGCCCGGTTCCTTGGCTTCACCGACCCGGGGGGCCTGCTCGCGCTCTACGACGAGGTCGGCATCCCGGCCACCGAGCGCCGTCTGCCCGGCGCTGACGGGCTGAGCTTGGAGGTCGAGATCCCGCGGTGGAACGAGGTCGGCCCCCGCTACGGCCTGCAGGTCGTCAGGCCGCCGCTTCCAGAGGACGGCTGAACCGTCAGCACCACAGGTAGGCGCCGCACGTCGGGAGGTCAGTCGAGCCCAAGGGCCGCACGCTCCTCAGGGCAGCAGAACCACAGTGCGTCCCGCGGTGGTCGGCGGGGTTCCTGCGCCTTCGAGTCCAAAGAGCTTCTCCCTCGCCATGACGATGTCCGTGGCCGTCCTGATCGCGGCGACGTCGCCAGCCATCGCCTGATCCCAGACGCTGCGCAGAAGCGCGTCGAGGCGGTCACCCTCGAGCCGGCGCAGTTCGGAGACCGAGTCGACGGTCTCTCTCGAGGGTCGTGCGCACAGACGGTGAACGGTGCCCCGATTGCTGTATCCCAGGTCGTCGGCGACCTGCTGGTAGGTCCTTCCGTCCGTCACGAGCCGAATCGCGCGTGCGTGGCGTGCGGAGGCCAGGGCGTGGTTTCTGTGGCGGCCGGAGACCCGGGGAGGGTCCACCCCAGCTGTGACAACCCCGGCCGCGTTCATGAGCATCATTCCCTTTTACATCTGCCCGAGGTGCGGCAACTATCGATCCGACCCGAGTCGGGTCGTCGGCCCGGTCAGCCGAGGGCCCTGGCTACGGCGCGGACGACGGCCAGGGCCGCGTGCACGCCATTCGTGGGCCCCTTCTCGAAGTCCGGACCATCGGTGGCCATGGTGTTGGTCACGTGGGCCAGACAGACCACCGCGCAGTCACGTGCGGTGGCATACGCGTACAGGGCCGCGGCCTCCATCTCGACGCAGACCGCACCGTCGACCTGGGCTGCCGCGATCTGGCTGGCGGTCTCCCGGTAGGGCGCGTCGGTGGTCCAGGAGGCCCCGCTGAGGACCGGCTCGGGCAGGTCCGCGAACGCTCCGTCGAGCCGCTCTCGCAGCCGCGGGTCGAGGTGACTCCAGGGGCTGGGAGGCAGGTAGTGCGTGCTGGTGCCCTCGTCACGCAGGGCGCGCTCGATCAGGACGAAGCATGGGGTATGCGGCAACGGGGCGATCTGGCCGGCCGAGGTGATGCTCAGCACCAGCTCGGCGCCTGAGGCGGCGAGCTGCTCGGCGACCAGCACCGCGAACGGTGCCCCGACAGCCATCCCGACCACTCCGACCTCGGTCCCGTCGAGATCGGTCGTCCACATGTCGGTGTGGTAGCACGCCCACCCCGGGTGCCTGCGTCCGCGGCCCGATGTCGAGAGGTACCGCACGATGTCGCCGTCAGGGTCCAGCAGGGCGACCCGCGGCACGTCCGTGACCGTCAACCCCCTCTGGCGGCGGGCTTCGCGCAGCAGGTTGGCCGGTTCGAAGACCGAAGGTGCGGCGTAGTCCTTGGGTCGCAGGAGCGGAAGAAGGTCGTCGGTCACCGGGCCATTCCACCAGAGTCACGCCGCGCCGCGAATCCGGGCGTCGGAACATGAGCGAGTATCCCGGGCCCGCAAACGGCCCCGTCATCCGGGGACCCAGCACCCGGTCGAGGTCGAGTACCAATAGGTCGCGAATCCGAGCAGGGCCAGGGGTCGCGGCCTTGATGGAAGGTGGCATCGGGTCGATAGGAGGAGGGAACGGGGCCTCCTCCGACCCGACAGGTTGTGGTGGCAACGCTGACAGTGCAGACGACCCGCACCCTGCGCCTGTCCCCTGATCCCGACGTCATACCGACCCAGGAGGCTCGATGCGAAGGACGTGTGCCACCGTGTTAGCGGCCGCCGGGTTGACGACGGTGGCGGCCTGCGTCGGCTCCAGCTCCGGCACCTCAAGTTCCGCAATGCCAGTAACCCACGCGCCGACGAGTTCGGTGACTTCTGGAGGCGCGGAGTCCTACGCCGGCCAGGTCAGCGCCTTGTGCGCCGCCTTGCAGCTGCAGGAGCAAGCCAGCGTCGAGTCGTTTCCGCCGCACTTCCCTCTATCGGACTTCCTCGCGGACGCCGCGAGGTTTCGGCCACTCCTGAGGGCCTTCGACGCGAAGTTGGCGGCCCTACCCGTCCGACCGGCCGATCAGGCTGCCGCCGCGGCGTTCGCCGCCTACGTCAAGGAATCAACCGTCGCCCGCCAGCTGGCGTCACCGCGGCTCACCGCGGCCAGGCCGCATATGACGCCGAGTACGACCGACAGGTCTAGCCGTACGCCAACGACCCGGTGCTCGATGCCATCGACAACCTCGGCTTCTCCGACGCCTGCCACTACCGGTGAGCCACCAGGTCAGCTCATGCATCGCAACCGGAGCAGGTGACATCCCCGCTCGCACGACAAGGCGCACAGCCATGAGGACAAAGCGATGGGTTGTCGGTGGTGGTCGACAAAGATGGTGACCTTGGCGGCATTGTCGCCCCGAAGGTGGTTCGTCGTGGCGACCGAGGGGCCGACGGTGGAGGCCTTGCCGGTGTCAAGGCCGTGGCAGACGCTGGTGGCGAGAGCGTCGAGCTGGACGGCGACGCCGGTGGCGGTCTTGATGGTTCCGGCTGGGAAGCCCCACCTTGGCTCAAGGTGGGTTGTTTGCCGGTCAGTAGAGGATGTGCCAGGTGCCGTCGCTCGGACGGAACACCACCCGGTCGGCCGTGCCGGTGCCGAGGAAGTCACCGGCCTGTGGGATGTCACCGTTGGTTCCGTACTGCACGCTGGCGCCGCCTTGCACGTACCAGGTGCCGTTGCTCGGCCGCCATACGGCGACGTCGACGGCCTTGCGCCCGAGGTACCGCGCCGGCACCGGGACGTCACCGTTCTGGCCGTAGGCGAAGGTACGGAAGTTGACCGACCAGGTGCCCAGCGAGGGTCGGAAGAGGGCGAGGTCAATCTTGTTCAGGGTGGTATAGGCCTTGGGGGCGGGGATGTCGCCGTTATTGCCGTACTGCACGTTGCCGAGGCCTCGCCGGTACCACGTGCCGTTGGACGGCCGAAAGACGGCGAGCTGGACGGCGCCGACACCGGCGTAGTCAGCCGGGACCGGGACGTCACCCGACTGGCCGTACTTGGCGCTGCCGATACCACGGATGTACCAGGTGCCGTTCGAGGGCCGGAACACGGCGATGTCGGCCTTACCCCTGCCGGTGTAGTCGGCGGGAACGGGGATGTCTCCGGACTGGCCGTACTTGACGGTCCCAAGGCCGCGGATGGACCACGTGCCGGTCGAGGGACGGAAGATGGCGATGTCTTTCTTGTTGTCGCCGATGTAGTCGGCGCCCACAGGGATGTCACCGTTGGTACCGAACTGGATAGACGTGCTCGTCGCGGCAGCCGTCGCTGCAGCAACCGGGTTAGCCCTGACGGTCTCGGGAGTCGCCTCGGCTGCTGGCAGACCTGCGCACGCGGCGATCCCCACACCCACCACCAGCGCGACGCTTCCTTTGCTGTTCATGTGAAACCCTTCCGCCCTTGCGCACCCCAGGTAGGCCGCCCACCAAAGGTAAGGCCCACCCGACCCGGTGGCGGGACGTTTGAGCCATCTTCAGCGACTTGGGGCCTGCCGTACGGGCAGGTGACAGGGCAGTCAGCCCAGGTGAACTGCCATCGGCTCCCTTCGTCGTGGCGGGACGGCGCGATCAGCCGCTGATAGATGCCCCACGTTGCCTCCTCCCACAGGTCCGTCGATGCCATGCAACCTCACGGCGAAGAGGGCGACCTTGACGGCATTGTCGCCCTGAAGGTGGTAAGTCGTGGCGAGCCTAGGGCCGACGGCGGAGGCCTTGCCGGTGTCAGGGCGGTGGCAGGCGCCGGTGGCGAGGGGCGTCGAGCTGGACGGAGTCGGTGACGCCGGTGGCGGTCTTGGCGATGACGTAGTACTAGATCTTGGTTCTCGATCGACCTCAGGTTTCAAGAGCTCCTCGCCAACCCTGAGCAGCGCCGGCGCCAGTACGTCCGCATCAGTGACCTGCCAAGCACGGCTGCCGGCGTCGTGCCCGTCGCACGCCGGGTACACGGACCCCGCAACACCGGTCAGTGGTGCCGAGTCGGCGGTCGTCGTGCCTCCTGCTGTGACCGACGCACCAGCTGGGGTTATACCCCCCTTCTGTGAAGAGCCAGAGAACGAAGCCCGAGCGACGAGGTATCTGGTAGAGATGTCGCGACGCCCACCGTCGGGCGCTCACCGGTCCAAGGAGCCAAGATGGGCGACACCGCCAGCAAGTTCGACAAGGCCTTTCAGACCGCCAGCGTCAGCGAACTCGCTGACGCGCCCGTCGATGCGCTATTGGGAGTCAGCCCGGGCGACGCAGAGCACCTCAAGGCCGCGTTCAACATCAAGACCGTCCGCGACCTGGGCACGAACAAGTACTTCCTGTGGGCGCAAGCCGTAGCCAAGCTCGCTGAGTAACCCATCGGCTCCGTAGGTCACCCGTGCTCAGGCCCAGCCACCGACACAACTCCCGGCGTGGGCTGGCTGGCCCCAAGGCACGATGCCCCTCACTCGGTTCACCTCTCGCGAGAGTTCTATGGCTCACAGGCACGGACCGGTGGGCGCCGACACGGACTGCACTCGGCAGCAGAACAAGGTCGTAACACGTCATCCACGAAGGACACAGTCGGAAGGAATGATTGCCATGAAGGGTTTCAAGGACTTCGTCATGCGAGGTAACCTCGTTGAGCTTGCGGTCGCGTTCATTATCGGTGCGGCGTTCGCGACGGTCGTCAAGGCGTTCACCGACGTGCTGCTGTCCCTGATCGGTAAGGTGGGAGGGCAACCCGACTTCAACAACATCAAGCCGGGGGGTGTCCCGGTAGGAGCCTTCCTGACCGCCCTGGTCGCGTTCCTTATCGTCGCCGGTGTGGTGTACCTCTTCGTCGTCAAGCCCTACGAGGCCGCGAAGGCCCGCTTCGCCCGCACCGAAGTGGACGCTGCCCCAGACCCTGATGTCGTTGTCCTCACCGAGATCCGCGACCTCTTGGCCGACGTCACCTCAAGCATCCGCGGCGGATCGGGCACCGGGATGGGATGACCCCTTCGTCCGTCGTAGGCGCACAAGCGGTACTGCCCCTGGAGGTTGTCGGACAGGCATGGCGTGGCGGGTTAAGCGACTCAGGACCTTCGAGTGAGGTTCCTGCGTGGCCACGGTGTCGGACACGTGGGCCAGACAGACCACCGCGCAGTCACGCGCGGTGGCATACGCGTACAGGGCCGCGGCCTCCATCTCGACACAGACCGCACGGTCGACCTGGGCTGCGGCGATCTGGCTGGCGGTCTCCCGGTAGGGCGCGTCGGTGGTCCAGGAGGCCCCGCTGAGGACCGGCTCGGGCAGGTCCGTGAACGCTCCGTCGAGCCGCTCTCGCAGCCGCGGGTCGAGGTGACTCCAGGGCCTGGCAGGCTTCGCGCAGCAGGTTGGCCGGTTCGAAGGCCGAGGGTGCGGCGTGGTCCTCGGGTCGCAGGAGCGGAAGAAGGTCGTCGGTCACCCGGCCCTACCACCGGAGTCACGCCGCGCCCCCATCAGGGCGTCGGGACATGGCGGTGAGGGACGTGATGGTGCAGGCCCCGCGCACGGTATAGCCGTCGAGGACGATGACCCGCTGCCGTGGACGTCGTCGCTGCGGGTTCATGGCGATGCCCCGAGGGCCCGGTCGAGGTGGTCGGGATCAAGCGGGCGAGCAGCTTCCGCAGGTCGACTCGTCCGGGCTGGCACCCCCGCTGTCGTGGGACGGTGCGGGGTCGAGCACGTCCTCCAACGGGCATGTCCTCCAACGAGAACGGCTGATCCTGTGCCCGCCTTCCCGGTCGGCGCCTTCGACGCCGACCAAGGCAGAGCAGACATTGCGGGATGCTTCTACCCAGTTCTCTTGAGCCGGCCATGGGAGGTCGAAGCGTCGTCTAAGTTGAGGGATGCGCACGCTGATCGCCTTAGGTCTCATGACCACGGTCGCCATGGGGAATGTGGCCGGGTCGGCCCTCCCCGCCAGCGCTGCCCTGCGGAGCGTCACGGTCACCTGTGACGTGCCCAAGTCCCAGCCGGAGCGGCAGCTCGCCCCCAACTCGTGCCTCAACTACCTGCCGGACGGGACGCAGACCTACACGGCGCTGGTCAGGAACGGCAATGGCCAACCGGTGGCGGGGGTCAAGGTCGTCTGGAGCGAATCCGACGCCAAGGACGCGCACTTCCGGGTCAACCAGACCCCCTGCTACACCAACTCTGCCGGGACCTGCTCCGCGGAGGTCAAGGACACGGCCCCGAGATCAGGGGAGAGGGTCACCGTGAAGGCCCACTCGTCGGGCTACGTCGGCACCGGCTACCTGACCTTCCGTTAGGCCATGAGTGTGCCACGGACCACCCCCGCGACGGACCGCTGCGCCTGTGACCGCCTTGTCCCTTCGGCCTCTGCAGCTCGGCCACCCCTGGTGCGCGCGAGAGTCTTCGAACGCACAGTGATCTGGGATCCCTTCCCCGCGCGCGCCGACGCACGTTCGGTGCGGTGGCGGGACACCAAGGATCGGCACCGCGCAGTCCGCGTTGGCTGACTCCAACATGACATCCGTGTCGGAGCCGGCGGCCCGAAGACCGACGACGGCCTCAGCCGGAACCGTCCCCGGTGAGCAGGCGAGGTCACGTCCTCGGTCGGTGGTGGTGCGGAGCCGATGAGGTCATGGCCCGTCCCTGAAGAGCCCGGTGCTCCGAGTACGACACCGGTGCTGATCCCTCCCAAGTGGCCGAACCCAGGGCTGTCGACCATGGCGGTGATCCTGGGGGCCCCACGCGCACGTACACCCAGCGAAACTGCTTCAGGAACGCCCCGATAAGAAGAGATGGAAATACCGGTTATATCCGAAAGATGAGGGGCAAAATGGCGTCCGACAGACGCGCCGGACCCCAAGTCAGAGGAAA
>JALYVC010000148.1 GCA_030853445.1 Actinomycetota bacterium
GCACGAGGTTGGCTCGGCCCGAGAGGTGCCCGTACGACGCCGGGCCCTCGACCAGCGCGCCGACGCGCGGCAGCACGGCGGCGGCGGACGTCGGCATCGGCAAGCCGAGCACCTCGATGTCCCCCGAGGTGGCGAGCACGAGACCGAGCAGGCAGCGCACGGTGGTGGTCTTGCCCGAGCCGTTGGCCCCGAGGAAGCCGTAGACGTCGCCGGTGTGCACGCGCAGGTCGATGCCGTCGACCGCGGCCACGGCGCCGTACCGCTTGCGCAGGGCGCGGGTGCGGATGGCGACGTCGGGGTGGGTCCCGGGGACGGGGCTGGACGTGGCGGTCATAAGCCGGCTCCCGGGCGGAGGCCCCGCGCGACCTGCGCCAGGCCCGCGGGGGTGAGGGTGCCGGTCACGAGCAGCGTGCGGCCGGTCACCTCGGGGTCGGTGACGAGCAGCCCGACCGGGCCGACCGTCACGGCCACGCCCTCGGGGAGGCTGGTGACGCCGATGACGGCCTTCAGCTGCTCCCGCAGCGAGCCGGCGACCCGTTCGGGGAGCTCGCCGACGGCCAGCTGGGTGACGCCGCGGCCATACTGCCCGATGCCCTCGAGTCCCGCAGGTGAAGCGGCGCGGGGGAACCCGAGGAGCGTGGCCGGGAGAGCGGTGTCGGGGACGCGGCCGATGGCCTGGGCGAGGTCGAGCCGCCGGCGCTCGAAGACCTGGGCCCCGGGAGGTGGGATGAAGGCCACGACCTGCTGCCCGGGAGTGGCGTCGGTGAAGTCCAGGAAGGTGCTCGACATGGCCGGGACGGCACTCGTTCCTCCTGTGCTGGACCGGCTGTAGGCCTCGGCGAGCAGCGGGACCCCCGAGGCCCGGTCAGCCCAGACGTCGACCCGCGCGATGCTGCTGAGCGGCTCGTTCGGCGACAGCCGCAGCCCGTCGGCCGGGCGCCCAGCGACGCGGCGGGAGGTCAGGGAGGACACCTGCGCCGAGGTCGCACCACTGAGCAGGCGAGCCGCGAGCAGGGGCGGGAGCGTGTCGGTGGCGCGGGGCAGGCGCACCGCTCCCGCGGTGTCGGGCGCGGTACGGGCCACGTCGGTGTCCTCGAAGTCGAAGACCTGCGTGCCGGCGGGGGAGGTGCGGGCGCTCAGCTCACCGGAGGCGCTCAGGGTGTCGGCCCGCCAGTCGCGCGCGCCGCGCCACCAGACGCGTTGCTGGGTTCGACCGCCGAGCAACGAGCCGACGTCACCGAGACCGGTGGTCACCGGCAGGGCGAGGCTGCCGGTCGTCTCGGCGTACCCGGCATACGGGTGGTCGGCGGCGGCGCGGATGCGCGCGAGGAGGGCGGGTGCGGGGGTCTCGGCCCCGGCGACCGGGAAGGCGCGGACGGCCAGGGGGAGCAGGACGAGCAGGGCCACCAGGGCGGTGACGACGGCCCAGCGTCGGCGCGCCGTCACCGGGGGTGGGCTCCCCGGGTCTGCGTGCTCATGATGGCAACGTACGTCAGGGCCCTGTGGGTCGCAGAGGTGGTGGGGTGGTGGTGGTGTGGGGTGGTGGTTCGCTGCCGCGGAAACGGGTTCGTGGGGCTCGCGCACCAGTCCCTAGGATGAGTGGGCGCTCCGGCCGACCGGCGGGACGATCCCTGACCCGAAGGACAGACCCTGTGCTCCGCACCATCGAGGCCGGCACCCTGCGTGCCGACCACTCCGGCCAGAACGTCACGCTCGCGGGCTGGGTGGCTCGTCGGCGCGATCACGGCGGGGTGGCCTTCCTCGACCTGCGTGACGCCTCGGGCGTCGCCCAGGTGGTCGTGCGCGACGAGGTGCTCGAGCAGGGCGGCGCCCACGACCTGCGCAACGAGTACTGCGTGCGGGTCACCGGCGTCGTCGGCATGCGTCCCGAGGGCAGCGCCAACGCCTCGCTGCCGACCGGTGAGGTCGAGGTCAGCGCCGAGCGCATCGAGGTGCTCAACGCCAGCGCGCCGCTGCCCTTCCAGATCGACGAACGCGTCGTCGTCGGCGAGGAGACACGCCTGAGGTACCGCTACCTCGACCTGCGTCGCCCCGCCCAGGGGGCCGCGCTGCGCCTGCGCTCGAAGGTCAACGCGGCGGCCCGCACCGTGCTTGCCGCGCGCGACTTCGTCGAGATCGAGACGCCGACGATGACGCGCTCGACGCCCGAGGGCGCCCGCGACTTCATCGTGCCCGCGCGCCTGCAGCCGGGCTCGTGGTATGCCCTGCCGCAGAGCCCCCAGCTGTTCAAGCAGCTGCTCATGGTCGCCGGTATGGAGCGCTACTACCAGATCGCACGCTGCTACCGCGACGAGGACTTCCGCGCTGACCGGCAGCCCGAGTTCACGCAGCTCGACATCGAGATGTCCTTCGTCGAGGAGGACGACGTCCTCACGCTCGGCGAGGAGCTCGCGGTGGCCCTGTGGAAGCTCATCGGGGTCGACCTGCCGACACCGTTCCCCCGGCTGACCTACGCCGACGCGATGGCCCGCTACGGCAGCGACAAGCCCGACGTGCGCTTCGGGCAGGAGCTCGTCGACTGCACGTCGTACTTCGGCGACACCCCGTTCCGCGTCTTCCAGGCCGAGTACGTCGGCGCCGTGGTCATGCCCGGCGGGGCGTCGCAGCCCCGCAAGCAGCTCGACGCCTGGCAGGAGTGGGCCAGACAGCGCGGGGCCAAGGGTCTGGCCTACGTGCTCGTCGGCGAGGACGGTGAGCTCGGTGGCCCGGTGGCCAAGAACCTCAGCGAGGGCGAACGGGCCGGTCTGTCCGCGCAGGTCGGCGCTGCTCCCGGTGACTGCGTCTTCTTCGGCGCCGGCGCGACCAAGACCACGCGTGGCCTGCTCGGCGCGGCACGGCTCGAGATCGGCCGCCGGTGCCAGCTGGTCGACGAGTCGTCGTGGGCCTTCCTCTGGGTGCACGACGCGCCGCTGTTCGAGCCCGCGAGCGAGGCCGTCGCCGCCGGTGACGTGGCCGTCGGGGCCGGCGCCTGGACCGCGGTGCACCACGCCTTCACCTCGCCGAAGAAGGAGTTCGAGGACACCTTCGACACCGACCCCGGCCCGGCGCTGGCCTATGCCTACGACATGGTGTGCAACGGCAACGAGATCGGCGGCGGGTCGATCCGTATCCATCGCCGTGACATCCAGGAGCGGGTCTTCGCGATCATGGGCCTCGACGAGGCGCAGGCGCAGGAGAAGTTCGGCTTCCTGCTCGACGCCTTCGCCTACGGAGCGCCGCCGCACGGCGGGATCGCTTTCGGCTGGGATCGGATCTGCGCGCTGCTGTCGGGGATGGACTCCATCCGCGAGGTCATCGCCTTCCCGAAGTCGGGTGGCGGCTTCGACCCGCTGACACAGGCGCCTGCCCCCATCACGGCGCAGCAGCGCAAGGAGGCCGGCGTCGACGCGATGCCCGAGGCCCCGGCGGCACCCGTCCCCCCCGCCTGATCCCGGGCCCCACTCGACGCAGCGTCGACGGACTCGACGCGTGGAGCTCCATACGTCAACTGCGTCGACGCAGCGTCGAGTCCGGGGGGGAGGGGTCAGCGCAGGACGAGGTCGGCGGTGGCCGTGCGGCCCTGCTCCAGCGTGACCTCGACCGAGGCGGTGCGGCCACCCAGGGTGACCTGCACCTCCCAGGGGCCGGGCGGCAGGGCCGGCCAGGCGTAGCGACCGTCGGCCCCTGTCAGCACGGCGAGCTCGGGGACCGACCTCAGCGGGTCGCCGTGGCTGACCATCGACACCAGGGCCCCCGTGACGGGCCTGCCGTCGCCGTCGGTCACGCGACCCGTGACCCCGGGTCTCGCGGCCTGGCCGGGTTGGCTGGTCGACGACGAGGCAGCGTCCGGGTCGGGGATCGGCCCGTGCGTCATCACCGGGTCGGTCGGCATGTCGGGAAGGGTGGGGAGGCCGGTGCTGCCCGTGCTGCCCGTGCTGCCGGTGCTGCTCGTGCTGCTCGTGCTGGCGCCCGACGACCCGGGGGAGCCGCCACCACTCGGCGGGGTGGTCGCCGATCCGGCGTCCGCGGCGTACGGGGTGGCGCCGCAGGCCCCGAGCAGCACGGCCACCGCGAGAGCAGCAACACCCACGACGGCGCGCAGGAGGGGCGGGTGGTGTGAGCGCGCGGTGGTCATCGTGCTGGCTCCTTCGCAGGTCGGGGCCCTCAGGTGGCGAGGTGGGGGCACCTTCGCCCTCAACGGTAGAGAGCCACCCGGGACCCCGATCGTTCCATCAGGGTCCCGGGTGGTCGGAGACCGGTCGGTGACCGGTCGATCACTGCCGCGCGGGGTCAGGGCAGGTTGACGATGCTCATGAAGGTCGAGAACTTCGCCTGCGTGATGCGGGTGCCGCTGTTGTGCGTCGCGCTGAGGCTGCCGACACCGTTGGTGTGGATGGCCATGGCGCAGGGCCCGCCGGCGCAGTAGGGCGCCGTGCTGCCGCGGTAGAGCCAGACGGGGGAGCCGCTCTCACCGCCGATGGTGTCGTTGTCGTAGAAGATGCGGTTCGTCTGCGACGCGCGCACGTAGTCGTACGACATCCACTGGGTCGACGGCTTGTCACCGGGGTAGCCGGAGACACGGGTGAAGGTGCTGTCGAGTGACGCCGACTGCCACCACATGCCGAACCAGCCGGTGCTGCTGCCGACCGGGCTGCTGAGCTTGACGATCGCCGCGTCGTAGTCGGACGACCCGCTGTTCACCCAGCCGTTGAGGGCCCAGGTGCCGCGCGAGCTGTAGGTGCCGAAGGGTGCCGTGCCACCGTTGCTGCCGGGCCTGAAGGTCAGCCCGGAGTACCACGAGCCGGAAGAGCCACCGGTGTGCACGCAGTGGCCCGCGGTCAGCATGGTGTCCTTGCTGATCATCCAGCCGGTGCAGTGCAGTCGGCCGTTGCGCAGGATCAGCACGGTGGCGGAGGACGGGTACGACGTCGTCGCCGTCACCTGGAAGCGGTTGTCCGTGCCGATGACGGAGTCGGGTGAGAGCGGGTGGTCGGGCGACAGGGCGGTCGCGGTGAAGCCGCGGGTCCTGCCCGGCGACGGCTGCGAGCCCTGCGGGAGGGCGCCCTTGGCGCTGAGGGCCGCTCGGGCGGCGGCCGGGGTCGCCACCGAACCCGAGCTGGAGACGAGGGCGTCCGGGGACAGCACGGTGCGGGTGGCCGCAGCCCCCCCGGAGGGGGCGGTGGCGGCCTGTGCGGATCCGGTCGCAGCGACGCCGAGTGCGAGCGCAGCCCCGGCCAGGATGACGCCGAGGTGGCGTCGGAGGCGGCGGGTGGGACGAGGGTTCATGACAAGCTCCTTCTCGTGGGTCGTCAGAGCTGGCGACTGCAGTGAAGGAGGGTCGGGGGTGCTCGCTGATACCGATGGGGCCGGTCGTCGCCGGGGATGGCCACGGGCTCACGGCGGAGGTCCGCGGCCCGGTGGATACGCTTCACCGGATGAGTGACGAGGCCGCCGTGGGCGGAGCACCTGACCTCTTCGCGGTCACACGGGCTGCGGACGAGCATGACCGCCCGGACCCGTCGAGCCCGGTCGCCCCACCGCTGGCCGTCCGGATGCGGCCGCGCACCCTCGACGAGGTGCGAGGCCAGCGGTCGGTGCTGCGTAGGGGGAGCCCGCTGCGCCGCCTCATCGAGGGCAGTGGTGGCAGCGCGGGCCCGCTCTCGGCCATCATCTGGGGGCCGCCCGGCACAGGGAAGACGACGCTGGCCCACCTGGTCGCCACGTCGGCCGAGCGCCGCTTCGTCGAGCTGTCGGCGGTCACGGCGGGGGTCAAGGACGTGCGGGCGGTGCTCGAGCAGGCTGCTCGCGACCGTGACCTCTACCGCCGCCAGACCGTGCTGTTCCTCGACGAGATCCACCGCTTCACCAAGGCCCAGCAGGACGCGCTGCTGCCCGGGGTGGAGAACCGCACCGTCATCCTCGTCGCGGCGACGACGGAGAACCCGTCGTTCAGCATCATCGCCCCCCTGCTGTCACGCTCGGTGCTCGTCACGCTCGAGTCGCTGGCCGACGACGAGGTCGCCGACCTTCTCGCCGCCGCCGTGGGCGATGCCCGCGGTCTCGCCGGGGCGCACAGCCTGGCCGACGACGCCCGTGACCACCTGGTGAGGCTCGCCGGTGGGGACGCCCGTCGGGCGCTGACCTCGCTCGAGGCGGCGGCCGGGGTGGCGCTCGACGCACAGCCGCCGAGCGCGCCATCGGTGGGCGGCCGCGCCCCGGTGGAGATCACCCTGGCCCATGTCGAGCAGGCGGTGGCCCAGGCCGCCGTCCGCTACGACCGCACGGGTGACCAGCACTACGACGTCGCGTCCGCCCTCATCAAGTCGATGCGCGGGAGCGACGTCGACGCGGCCCTGCACTACCTCGCGAGGATGCTCGAGGCAGGCGAGGACCCGCGCTTCATCGCCCGTCGCCTCGTCATCTCGGCCAGCGAGGACGTCGGCATGGCCGACCCGACGGCGCTGCAGACCGCGGTGGCGGCCATGCACGCCGTGGCTCAGATCGGAATGCCGGAGGCGCGGATCATCCTCGGGCAGGCGGTGGTGCACAACGCGCTGGCCCCGAAGTCGAACGCCGCCTACCTCGGCATCAACGCGGCGATCGCCGACGTGCGGGCCGGGCGGGGCGGCGCCGTACCGCCGCACCTGCGCGGGAGCGGGTATGCCGGCGCGGCCCGTCTGGGGCACGGCGACGGTTACGTCTACGCTCACGACGCGCCCGACGCGGTGGCGGCCCAGCAGTACCTCCCCGACGACCTCGCCGGCTCCTCGCCCGCAGTGGAGTACTACCGACCGTCCGGCCGCGGCTTCGAGGAGCGGTTGACGGCCCGGATGACGTGGTTGAAGGATCGACTGCGCGGGCGCTGAACAGCGCACGATCTGCGGTGGGGGACGCAGCTGACCGCGAGGACGCCCTCGGCCGCGCCGGGCCGCTGCAGCCGCCGCCGGGCAGCGGACGGCACCAGCTCATCGCCTGCCACTTCCGCGGGATCGGTCGCGACCTGACCGCCGCCGCCTCCTGACGCCCGTCAGGCTAGGGTGATCACCGCTCGTCGTCCGCACTGCCGCTCGCGTCCCCACCCGAGGTGTCCTCATGAAACTCGCCGACGTCACCCTGGGTGACATCGCCGGCATCATCGCCGCGCTCGCCTTCGCCTACCTCGTCTTTCGCATCGGTCGGGTGGTGGGGAAGGCCGGCGAGATCCTCGAGGAGGCCCGCCTCGGCGTCAAGGGCCTGTCCGACGGCGCGGTGCCGCTGCTCGGCGAGGTCACCAACACGGTGACGGCGACCAACGAGCAGCTCGTGCGGGTCGACACCATCACGACCAACGTCGCGACCATGTCGACCAACGTCAACGCCCTGACCTCGCTCTTCGCGGCCACGCTAGGCTCTCCCGTCGTCAAGGTCGCCGCCTTCAGCTACGGCGTGCGCAACGCCGTGCGCGGGCGCTCGAGCCGCACCCGGAGGCACTGACATGAGCCGCGTGCTGTGGGTCGGGGTCGGCGCGGTCGTCGGCGTGCTCGTCGTGCGCCGGGCCAGCCGGGTGGTGCACCAGTACACCCCCGCGGGAGTGGCCGACAGCCTCTCCTCCATCGGTGAAGGCCTGCGTGAGCTGGCCACCGCCGTCCGGGAAGGGATGAACGAGCGCGAGGAGGAGCTGCGCTACGCGCTCGGCCTCGACACCCAGACGCTCCCCGAGGGGGAGCGGCCCGACGGCGACGGCATCCGCACGCTCCTCGACGACCCGGCCGGCCCCCGAGCCCGGTAGGGGTACGGTCCGGCCCGCCCGGCCCGACCCAGACGCCCTCATCGGCCCGACCGAGCCCCCACCCGGCGCGCCACGCGCGCCCTCCGGCAGGAGAACCCATGGAAACCACGCAGATCCGCAGCCGCTGGCTGAGCTTCTTCGAGAGCCGCGGTCACACGGTCGTGCCCAGTGCCCCGCTGCCTTTCAACGACCCCAACCTGCTCTTCGTCGCCGCGGGCATGGTGCCCTTCGTGCCCTACTTCGTCGGCCAGGAGACCCCGCCCTTCACCCGCGCCACCTCGGTGCAGAAGTGCGTGCGCACCCCCGACCTCGAGGAGGTCGGCAAGACCAGCCGCCACGGCACGTTCTTCCAGATGAACGGCAACTTCTCCTTCGGCGACTACTTCAAGGAGCAGGCCATCTCCTACGCCTGGGAGCTGCTCACGAGCTCGGTCGCCGACGGCGGCTACGCGCTCGACCCCGACCGGCTCTGGGCGACGGTCTACGAGGACGACGACGAGGCCGCCGCCCTGTGGCGCGAGCTGACCGGCATCCCGACCAACCGGATCGTGCGGCGCGGGAAGCTCGACAACTACTGGCACATGGGCATTCCCGGCCCGGGTGGCCCGTGCAGCGAGATCTTCTTCGACCGCGGGCCGCAGTACGGCACCGAGGGCGGGCCGACGGTCGACGAGGACCGCTACATGGAGATCTGGAACCTCGTCTTCATGCAGTACGAGCTGTCCGCGGTGCGAGCCAAGGACGACTTCGACGTCAGCGGGCCGCTGCCGGCGCAGAACGTCGACACCGGTATGGGCCTCGAGCGCCTCGCCAGCGTGCTGCAGGGCGTCGACAACCTCTACGAGATCGACGAGGTGCGTCCGGTCCTCGACCGGGCCGCGGAGATGACCGGCAAGCGGTACGGCGCGAACCCGAGCCACGTCGCCTCCCGGAGCCACCCCGACGACGTGCGCCTGCGCGTCGTCGCCGACCACGTGCGCACCTCGCTCATGCTCATCGGCGACGGGGTCACGCCCGGCAACGAGGGCCGCGGCTACGTGCTGCGGCGCATGCTGCGGCGCGCCGTACGCTCCATGCGCCTGCTCGGATTCGACGAGCCCAGCCTGCCCCACCTGCTCCCGGTGAGCATGGAGAAGATGAGCAGCTCCTACCCCGAGCTGCGCACCGACTTCAGCCGCATCTCGTCCGTCGCGTATGCCGAGGAGGAGGCCTTCCGGCGCACGCTCGCCTCGGGCACGACCATCCTCGACACCGCGGTGACCCGGCTCAAGAGCCAGCCCGCCACCGGCGGCACGCCCGACGCACCGCATCCCACGCGTGTGCTCAGCGGCGCCCAGGCCTTCGCGCTTCACGACACCTACGGCTTCCCCATCGACCTCACCCTCGAGATGGCGGGCGAGCAGGGCGTGCAGGTCGACGAGCCCGGCTTCCGGCGTCTGATGGCGCAGCAGCGCGACCGGGCCAAGGCCGACGCCAAGGCCAAGAAGAGCGCGCACGGTGACACCACGGTCTACCGTCGGATCGCCGACTCCCTCGGCCGTGAGGTCGAGTTCACGGGATACGACGAGGTGGTCTCGGAGGCGCTGGTCGCGGGCATCGTTCGCGACGGGGTCGGCGTGGAGCAGGCCGAGACCGGCGACGACATCGAGATCGTCCTCGACCGCACGCCCTTCTACGCCGAGGGCGGCGGCCAGCTCGCCGACGGTGGCCGCATCGAGCTCTCGAACGGGGCCGTGCTCCAGGTGCGCGACGTGCAGAAGCCGATCACCGGTCTCACGGTCCACCGGGCCACCGTCGTCCTCGGAGAGGTGACGACGGGCGACATCGCCCAGGCCGAGGTCGACATCGAGCGGCGGCGCTCGATCTCCCGGGCCCATACCGCAACGCATATGGTGCACAAGGCGATTCGCGAGGCGTTGGGGGAGACGGCCACCCAGGCGGGCTCCGAGAACGCCCCGGGTCGCTTCCGCTTCGACGTCAACGCCCAGCATGCGCTCCCGCCGTCGCTGCTGCGCGACGTCGAAGCCAAGGTCAACGCCCTCCTGCTCGACGACCTGCCCGTCCACGCCGAGGTGATGACCCAGCAGCAGGCGCGCGACATCGGGGCCATGGCCCTGTTCGGTGAGAAGTACGGCGACGCCGTACGCGTCGTGTCGGTCGGCGACTGGGCCCGCGAGCTGTGTGGTGGCACCCACGCAGTGCGCTCGAGCCAGCTCGGTCTGGTCAAGCTGTTGGGGGAGGCGTCGATCGGCTCCGGCGTGCGCCGGGTCGAGGCGCTCGTCGGAGCCGACGCCTACTCGTTCCTCGCCCGCGAGCACGCGATCGTCGGTCAGCTCACCGAGGTCGTCAAAGCGCGGCCCGAAGAGCTCCCCGAGCGCATCTTCGGCATCCTGGCCCGGCTCAAGGACGCCGAGCGGGAGATCGCGGCGGCCCGTCAGGAGCGCACGCTCGCGGCAGCCGCGGGGCTGGCCTCGACGGCGCGCGACTTCCGCGGCGTCACGTTCGTCAGCCACGACGCCGGCGACGTCGGCGCCGACGACCTGCGCACCCTCGTGCTCGACGTGCGGCAG
>JALYVC010000153.1 GCA_030853445.1 Actinomycetota bacterium
AGCCGGGGCCGAGCGGGAAGCCCCTGGTGCGCCCGCGCCCGTCCTCGAGGTGCACGACGTGCACCCCGCCGGCCTTCTCGACCCGCACGACTGCGCCGCACCAGCCCGTCTCGACGTCCTCGACGACGACGCCGGGCTCGGCGGCGACCTGCGCCGACCGGCCGTTCTTCGGGGCGCGCCAGTCGCCCGCGAGCACGTCGGCGCCGTAGCGGCCGGGGCCCACAGGGGGCCCGGGAGGAGGCGGGGGTGGGGTCATCCGCACAGGCTAGGACCGGGGTCCCGCCCGAGCGTGGCGACCCGCCGGGGGCGGACGCCGTAGACTTGGCACTCGTATGGAGCGAGTGCCAGCCGCCGGGGTGCGGATGACCCGCCGGACGCGCGCCCAGCGACAGGAGGTGGAGCGATGACCGAGGAACGACGCCTCGCCGTGCTGCGCGCCATCGTCCAGGACTACGTCGCCACGTCGGAACCGGTCGGGAGCCGCGCGCTCGTCGAGCGCCACCATCTGGGGGTCTCGGCGGCCACGGTGCGCAACGACATGGCCATTCTCGAGGAGGAGGGGCTGATCCACGCCCCGCACACCTCGGCCGGACGGGTCCCGACCGACGCCGGCTACCGCCTCTTCGTCGACCGGCTGAGCAGCCTCAAGCCGATGAGCGGCGCCGAGAAGGCCGCCATCGGCCGGTTCCTCGAGAGCGCGGTCGACCTCGACGACGTCGTCGATCGCACGGTGCGGCTGCTGGCCACCCTGACCCGGCAGGTGGCTGTCATGCAGTACCCCTCGCTCACCCGCTCGAGCGTGCGCCACATCGAGCTCGTGCCGATGGGGGCCCAGCGGCTCATGCTCGTGCTCATCGTCAACACCGGGCGGGTCGAGCAGCGGGTCGTCGACTCGGCGGTGGCCCTCACCGGTGAGGGAGGCGAGGCGATGGTCTCCGCGCTGCGCACAGCCCTCAACTCCGAGGCCGTCGGGCGGCCCCTCACCGAGGCCGCGGCGCGCCTGCAGTCGCTGCCCGCGAAGTTCGAGCCCGCACATCGCGACCTCGTTCGCGCGGTCACCCGCGTCCTCGACGAGGCGCTCGCCGAGGAGCGGGAGGAACGGGTCGTCCTCGCCGGCACCTCCAACCTCGCCCGGTTCGGCACCGACTTCCCCCTGACCATCGGTCCCGTGCTCGAGGCGCTCGAGGAGCACGTCGTGCTGCTGAAGCTCCTCGGTACCCTCGGGGAGGACCACGACGTCGTGGCCGTGCGCATCGGCCACGAGAACCCCCACGAGGGGCTCGTCACGACCTCGATGGTCTCGACGGGCTATGCCGCGGGAGCGGAGCTCGTCGCCGGCCTCGGCGTCCTCGGCCCCACCCGCATGGACTACCCCACGACGATGGCGTCGGTGCGGGCCGTGGCGCGCTACGTCTCCCAGCTTCTCGGCCCCTGACCCCCACCCCCCTCTCTCGAGCCGGCCCACGCCAGATCCTTCGCCCCACTTCGCCCCGACTTCCCCCAGCCCATCTCGTACGACAAGGACTCCCACACCCGTGAGCGACTACTACAAGGACCTCGGCGTCGACCGTGACGCATCGGCCGAGGAGATCAAGCGCGCCTACCGCCGTCAGGCGCGCAAGCTGCACCCCGACGTCAACCCCGGCGCCGACGCCGAGGAGCAGTTCAAGGTCCTGTCGCGCGCCTACGACGTGTTGTCCGACGCCGACAAGAAGCAGGCCTACGACATGGGCGCCGACCCGTACGCCGCGTCCGGCGGTGGGGGTGACGGCTTCGGCCAGGGCTTCAACTTCAGCGACGTGATGGACGCCTTCTTCGGCGCCGGGGGCTCCACCGCGCGCGGGCCCCGCTCGAGGCGCCAGCATGGTCAGGACGCCCTCGTGCGGCTCGACATCGAGCTGTCGGCCGCCGTCTTCGGCTCCGACGAGGAGGTCACGCTCGACACCGCCATCGCCTGCACCACCTGCGACGGTGCGGGGGCGCAGCCGGGCACCGGCACGTCGACCTGCTCGGTGTGCCAGGGCCGGGGTGAGGTGCAGTCGGTGCAGCGCTCGTTCCTGGGCCAGGTCATGACCAGCCGGCCGTGCTCGGCCTGCCAGGGTTTCGGCACGACGATCCCGCACCCCTGCTTCGAGTGCTCCGGCCAGGGGCGCGTGCGCACCCGGCGCACCCTGAAGCTGCGCGTGCCTGCGGGCGTCGACACCGGCACCCGCATCCAGCTGCGCGGTGAGGGTGAGGTGGGCCTGGGAGCGGGCCCCGCCGGCGACCTCTACGTCGAGGTCAACGTCACCCCGCACGAGACCTACGTGCGCCGCGGGGACGACCTGCACGTCACGCTCGAGCTGCCCATGACGGCCGCCGCGCTCGGCACCCAGCTGGGGCTGAGCACCTTCGACGGCACGAAGGACCTCGACGTGGCTCCCGGCGCCCAGCCGGGCGACACCCAGACCATGCGCGCCCTCGGGGTCACCCACCTACGCAGCTCGGGGCGCGGCGACCTCATCGTGCACCTCGACGTCAAGACGCCGACCAAGGTCACCCCGGAGCAGGAGGCGCTCCTGCGCGAGCTGGCGACAATGCGCGGCGAAGAGCGCCCCGAGGGTCGTCTGGCCTCGCTCGAGGAGCGGGGCGGCATCCTGGGCAAGCTGCGCGACGCCTTCAAGGCGCACTGAGCCCGGCCCACCCACCGACGCGAAGGGGTATGGCGTGACGCAGCGGCTCTTCCTGCTCCCCCCGACGGCCTGGGGCGACGCGGGCGTCGGGGACGTCGTCGCCGTGACCGGCCCGGAGGCCCGGCACGCCCTCCAGGTCGTGCGCCTCACGGTGGGGGAGCGAGTGCTGGTGGCCGACGGCACCGGGCGCCGCGGCAGTGGCGAGGTGGTCGGCGCCACCCGTGACGAGCTCTCCGTACGCCTCACGGAGGTGGAGGTCGTGCCCGAGCCGAGCCCTCGCTTCGTGCTGGTGCAGGCCCTGGCCAAGGGCGACCGCGACGAGCAGGCCGTCGAGGCCGCGACCGAGCTCGGGGTCGACGTCGTCGTGCCCTGGCAGTCCGAGCGCTCGATCGTGCAGTGGCGCGGGGAGAAGCAGGCGCGGGGCCGGGCGCGCTGGGAGTCGGTCGTCACGGCCGCCGCGAAGCAGTCGCGCCGAGCCCGGGTGCCCCTTGTCGAGCCCCTGGTGAGAATGCCGGGGCTGCGGGCGCGCCTCGAGGGTGCGGCCCTGGCCCTGGTGCTCCACGAAGAGGCCACCACCGCGCTCGCCGGGGTCGGTCTGCCCACCGACGGCGACGTCGTGCTCGTGGTCGGTCCCGAGGGAGGGATCACCCCCGCCGAGCTGGCCGCCCTCCTCGAGGTGGGCGCACGTTCGGTGCGACTGGGTCCGGAGGTGCTGCGCTCCTCGGGCGCCGGGCCGGCCGCGTTGGCGGTGCTGAACGCCCTCGGACGCTGGCGCTAGGCCGTGGGTCGACGGACGGTCGGTCAGGCAACCGTGAACGACACCAGCTGCTCGCCTCGGGCCGAGCCGTCCTTCATGGACAGCTCACGGGCCCGGAACTGGTAATAGCCAGCCGGCAGCGCTCCCAGCCGCGCCGTCCAGCTGCCCAGCGCGGGACAGCCCGCACTGGCGGTGGTGTGCCCCGTCCTGACCTGTTGGCCGTCGCGCTCCAGCACCCAGCTGACGGCGGCCTCGAAGGTGCAGGCCTGACCGGTCACCGTCACCTCCTTCCCCACGGCGATCCGCGACCCGGTGGCGGGTGAGTCGATCCAGATCGGGGCGACGTCCCGGAAGGCCTGCGTCGGCGCGGGGCGCTTGTAGACGCCGGCCGGTTCCTTCTCGAAGATCGGGCCGCCGGTGGCGATGACGACCGCGACAGGTGCGTTGTCCTGCAGGCCGGCGGTGACCGCCCACACGAGCTGCTGGACGGCGAGCCGCTGTTGCTCCTCGGCGAGCCCGGCGCGACCCGCCTGGGAGAGCAGGACGTCGATCTCGACGCCACGACGGGCGACGGTCACGCTCGTCGTCGGGTCCCAGGCCCGCACCGCGGGGGCGGTGGCCTGCCGGGGCGTGGCCGTCATCGAGAGCCGGGCCGCCTCCTGGGCCGCCTCGACGGTCCCGAGGCGGACTCCGGAGGACGTGAAGACGAACTCGCGGACCAGCCCCCAGCGGCCGCTGGTGACCGGCTCGACGAAGTAGACCGGCAGCGCCGTGGCGCCGACCGGTTCGCCGGGTGGGGCGGTGGCCGTCGGGGGCGCCGAGGTGTTCCCCGTGGGCGGGGTCGTCGTCGGTGCTGTGGTGCTGCTCGCCGTCGGGGTGGGGGTCGAGGTCGCCACGGGTGTGGTCGGCGCGGTGACGACCAGGGGCTGGGACGTCCCGCGGCCCAGGGTGGCCCACAGGCCGACGGCCACCAGGGCAACGGCTGCGGCCGACGCCAGCGGCCACAGCCAGTCGGGACGACGCCGCTGGCGACCCACCTCGTGGCGGATCTCGCCCAGCCGCTCCTCAGGGGTCATGGCGGCCGCCTCCTCGTGCAGGCGCTGCCGCAGCCTCGGCTCGAGGTCGCTCGGCCGTCCGGGGTCGATCTCGGGGGTCATGGGGTCCCTCCCAGGACGTCGCGCAGGGCGGCGAGCCCGCGGTGGGCGTGAGTCTTGACGGTGCCGGTGGTGACGCCGAGGACGTCGGCCGTCTGCTGCTCGCTGAGGTCGGTGTAGTAGCGCAGCACGACCACCTGACGCTGGCGCAGCGGCAGGGTCTGCAGTGCGGCGGCCAGGGTCTGTCGCTCGCTGCGAGCCACCACCAGCGTCTCGGTGCTGTCGGCTGGATGCCGACCGGGGACATTGGGATCGGCCGCGGCCCTGCGCAGCCACCGGGCCTCGACCCCGCGGCGGCGGTGGGTGGACATGGCCGCGTTGACCACGCCCTTGCGCAGGTAGCCCAGCGCGGCGCCACGCTCGCGCAGCTCCTCGAGCCGGGGCGCGCTGGCGACGAAGACGTCCTGGACGAGGTCCTGGGCCCGACCCTGGTCGTGCACCAGGAGCCAGGCGAGCCGGACCAGCGAGGCCCAGTGCGCGGCATACAGGTCGGTCAGGGCGTCACCGGGCGCCGCGCCAGCCCGGGTGCTGGGCGCGGCGGAGGGGTCGCTCCGCTCGGCCACATCTGACGCTCCCACACCCCAGGGACGCGCAGGTCGCCCACGAGGTTGACACGCCCGCACCGAGCCGCCCCGGCTAGGGTGGCGCCATGGTTGCCCCTGACTGTCTCTTCTGTCGGATCGTCGAGGGCGGGGTGCCCGCCGACGTCGTGCGCCAGACCTCGTCCTCGCTGGCCTTCCGCGACCGGGTCCCGCAGGCCCCCACCCACGTGCTCGTGGTTCCCCGTCGCCACGTCACCAACCTCGGCGAGCTCGCCGAGCACCCCGACGAGCTCGCCGACGTCGTCGCCCTGGCGCGCGACGTGGCGCAGCAGGAGGGGCTCGAGAGGGGCTACCGCCTCGTGGCCAACACCGGCTCGCAGGCCGGGCAGACGGTGTACCACGCCCACCTGCACGTGCTCGGGGGGCGCGACCTGGACTGGCCGCCCGGCTGACGCCGGCCGCTGTCTGGATCGCCGAGGGTCGGTGTCTCCCCGTAGACTGACCGACACGATGACAGACGCTCCCGACGGCCTCCCGCTGGCCACGCCCGACCTGCCTGACGTGACCGACGAGGCGGCCCCCGTGGCCACGCACTCGATCACCATCCCGCCGGCGGTGGCCATGGTGACGCTGCTCGGCCCACGCGACGAGCTGCTGCGCACCATCGAGCGCGCGTTCCCCCGGCTCGACGTGCACGTGCGGGGCAACGAGCTCAACCTGCGCGGCGAGGTCGGCGAGGTCGCCCTCGTCGAGCGGCTCGTCGACGAGCTGCTGACCATCATCGAGGCAGGGCACCCCCTCAACCGCGACGCCGTCGAGCGCTCGATCTCGATGCTGCGCCAGCAGACCCGTGAGCGGCCGGCCGACGTGCTCACGATGAACATCCTCAGCAACCGGGGCCGCACCATCCGCCCCAAGACGCTCAACCAGAAGCACTACGTCGACGCCATCGACACCAACACCATCGTCTTCGGCATCGGCCCGGCGGGCACGGGCAAGACCTACCTCGCCATGGCCAAGGCTGTGGCGGCGCTGCAGGCCAAGCAGGTCAACCGGATCATCCTCACCCGCCCGGCGGTGGAGGCCGGCGAGCGGCTGGGGTTCCTGCCCGGCACGCTCAACGACAAGATCGACCCCTACCTGCGGCCGCTCTACGACGCGCTGCACGAGATGGTGGATCCCGAGTCGATCGCCCGCCTCATGGCGGCCGGCACGATCGAGGTGGCCCCGCTCGCCTACATGCGCGGCCGCACGCTCAACGACGCCTTCATCATCCTCGACGAGGCGCAGAACACCTCGGCCGAGCAGATGAAGATGTTCCTCACCCGGCTCGGTTTCGGCGCCAAGATGGTCGTCACCGGTGACGTCACCCAGGTCGACCTCCCGGGCGGCACCATCTCCGGTCTGCGGCAGGTGCGCGACATCCTCAGGGGCGTCGACGACGTCCACTTCGCCGAGCTCAACTCCACCGACGTCGTCCGGCACCGTCTGGTCAGCGCCATCGTCGACGCCTACGAGCGGTCCGACGACCAGCGGGCCGACGCGCGTGACCAGCGTCGCTCCGCGGGCCCAACGCCCTCCTGACTGCCATGAGCATCGACGTCCTGAACGAGACCGACCACCAGGTCGACGAGCTCGAGCTGGTGGCCCTATCCGCCTACGTGCTGGGACAGATGAAGGTCCACCGGCAGTCCGACCTCTGCCTGACCCTCGTCGACGAGGCCGCCATGGAGACCCTGCACGTGCAGTGGATGGACCTGCCCGGCCCCACCGACGTGATGAGCTTCCCCATGGACGAGCTGCGCCCCGGGGCCGAGGACTCCGAGCCGCAGGAGGGGGTGCTCGGCGACATCGTCCTCTGCCCGGGCGTCGCGGTCCAGCAGGCTCGTGAAGCCGGGCACACCACGCAGGAAGAGCTGCTGCTGCTCACGACGCACGGCATCCTGCACCTGCTCGGCTTCGACCACGCGGAGCCCGACGAGGAGAGGGAGATGTTCGAGCTGCAGCGCCAGCTGCTGCTCACCTTTCTCGCGGGCCGTGGGCGCTCGACGTCTCGGCGGTGACCGGGTGATCACCCAGATGGTCGTGCTGGCCCTCGTGGCGGTGGCTGTCGCGTTCTGCATCTCGGCCTGCGAAGCCGCCATCTTCCGGATGTCACGGGTGCGGGCGGAAGAGCTGTTCGACGAGGGCCGCGGCGGGGCGTCGTCCCTGATGACCGTCATCGCCGACTCCTCGGCCTACCTCGCGGTGCTCGCCTTCCTGCGCGTCGTGGCGGAGTCGGCCAGCGCCGTGCTGATCACGGTCGCGGTGCTCGACCATGTCGACAACACCACCGTGGGCCTGCTCATCTCGATCGCCGTAATGGCGGTCGTCTCCTTCGTCATCACCGGGGTCTCGCCCCGCACGCTGGGTCGCCAGCACTACGACACGGTCGCCCTGTATGCTGCGCCCTTCGCGGTCGGCCTGCGCACGGTGCTCGGGCCGGTCGCCCGGGTGCTCGTGGCCCTCGGCAACGCGGTCACCCCTGGTCAGGGCTACCGCGACGGTCCCTTCCAGACCGAGGCCGAGCTGCGCGACCTGCTCGACCAGGCCGGCGACTCGTCGGTGATCGACACCGAGGAACGCGAGATGATCCACTCGGTCTTCGAGCTCGGTGACACGCTGGCCCGCGAGGTGATGGTGCCCCGTACCGACACCATCACCATCCCCAGCGACAAGTCGCTGCGGCAGGCCATGTCGCTCTTCCTGCGCACGGGGTTCTCGCGGGTGCCGGTCGTGGGTGACGACAGCGACGACGTGCGCGGCCTGCTCTACTTCAAGGACGTCGTGCGGCGCACGAACGCCGACCACGACGCCGTCTCCCAGCACGTCGACCAGCTCATGCGACCCGTGCACTTCGTGCCCGAGAGCAAGCCCGTCGACGACCTGCTGCGGGAGATGCAGCGCGACCAGACGCACTTCGCGGTGGTCGTCGACGAGTACGGCGGCACGGCGGGCATCGTCACGATCGAGGACATCCTCGAGGAGATCGTCGGTGAGATCGCCGACGAGCACGACCGGGAGGCCCCGGGCGTCGAGGTGCTGGACGACGGCAGCACCCGGGTGCCCGCCACGATGGACATCGACGACCTGGCCGACCTCTTCGAGGTCGAGATCGAGGAGGACGAGGTCGACACCGTGGGCGGGCTGCTCTCCAAGCTGATCGGGCGCGTCCCCATCCCGGGCTCCCGCGCCGAGGTGGCCGGGCTCGAGCTCGTCGGCGAGAAGATGGCCGGGCGGCGCCACCGGTTGGCCTCGGTCGTCGTACGGCGGGTCGAGACCGAGATGCACGACGAGACCACCGGGACCAGGTCCCGTCACGAGGAGCGAGAGCATGCCCATGAGCACTGAAAGCACTGAGAGCACTGAAAGCACTGAGAGCACCGAGAGCACCGAGCACACCAAGAGCACCGGCCCCACCGCGGACCTGGTGCCCGTCGGGTCCTCCGGGCCCGACTACCGTGCCGGCTTCGCCTGTCTCGTGGGGCGACCCAACGCCGGCAAGTCGACGCTGACGAACGCGCTGGTCGGCAGCAAGGTGGCGATCACCTCGAGCAAGCCGCAGACCACGCGGCACACGATCCGTGGGATCACCACCACGGCACAGGCCCAGCTCATCCTGGTCGACACCCCGGGGCTGCACCGTCCGCGCACGCTGCTGGGGGAGCGGCTGAACGACCTCGTGCGCGAGACCCTCCACGAGGTCGACGTCATCGGCTTCTGTCTGCCTGCCGACCAGAAGATCGGGCCCGGTGACGCCTTCATCGCCCGCGAGCTGGCCGAGCTGCAGCAGGCTCGGCGTCGCCCGGTCGTCGCGCTCGCCACGAAGTCCGACCGCGTCGACCGTGGGCGCCTGGCGGAGCACCTCATCGCCATCGACCAGCTGGGCTCCTGGGACGACATCGTGCCGTGCAGCGCCACCCGGGGTGACCAGGTCGAGGTCGTGCGGGAGGTGCTCGTGTCCCACCTGCCGCTCTCACCGCAGCTCTACCCCGACGGGGTGCTCACCGACGAGCCCGACGCGGTGATGATCGCCGAGCTCGTGCGCGAGGCCGCCCTCGAGGGGGTGCGCGACGAGATGCCCCACTCGCTGGCCGTGGTGGTCGAGGAGATGGTGCCCCGCGAGGACCGGCGTGAGGGTGACCCGATGCTCGACGTGCGGGTCAACGTCTTCGTCGAGCGCGACAGCCAGAAGGCCATCATCATCGGCCGCCGTGGTGCTCGCCTCAAGGAGGTCGGCACCAACGCCCGGGCCGGGATCGAGGCGCTGCTGGGCCAGAGGGTATACCTCGACCTGCACGTCAAGGTGGCCAAGGACTGGCAGCGTGATCCCAAGCAGATGCAGCGGCTCGGGTTCTAGGGCAGGCGGGGCCGCTCCCACCGGTGCTCAGCGAGGGAAGATGTCAGGCAGCTCCGAGGCCCGGCCGGTGAACACGGCCGGTCGCTTCTCGAGGAAGGCCGCGACGCCCTCCTTGCCGTCACCACGGGAGGTGGCGAACATCGCGAGCGAGTCGGCCAGGTGGGCCTCGACGGGGTGAGCGGCACCGAGACCTCGCCACATCAGCTGGCGGGTGAGGGCGATACCCACGGCCGAGTGGTGGTCGACGAAGCGGTGGGCCAGCTCGTAGGCCGCCGGGAGCAGGTCGTCCGGTTCGTGCACCGATCGCAGGAGCCCGCCGGCGAGGGCCTCGTCGGCCGTGAGGAGGTCAGCCGCGTAGGTCCACTCGAGGGCCCGTGAGATGCCGACGAGGCGAGGGAGGAACCACGACGACGCCGCCTCCGGGACGATGCCGAGCCGGCCGAAGACAAAGCCGATCCGGGCCTTCGTCGAGGCCAGACGCACATCCATGGGGAGGGTCATCGTCGCCCCGATACCTACGGCGGAGCCGTTGATCGCGCCGATGACGGGCTTGCGGCAGGCGTAGACCGCCAGTGACACCCGGCCGCCGGTGTCGCGCACCCCCCGCACGATCCGCTCGTCCTCGAAGTGCTCGACCAGGTCGGCCGGAGTGGGGTCCAGGCTCTCGTCGAGGCCGAAGACGTTGCCGTCGCGACCCTGCTGCAGGTCCATGCCGGCGCAGAAGGTGCGGCCGGCGCCGGTGACCACCACCGCACCCACACCGTCGTCGAGCGAGGCGCGCTCGTAGGCGTCGACGAGCTCGTCGGCCATCTCCACGGTGAAGGCGTTGAGCTGCTCGGGTCGCGCGAGCGTGAGGGTGAGGATGTGGTCTTCGACGGACCAGTCGAGGGTGGAGTAGTCACTCATGCAGGCAGCCTGTCACGGTCGGGGCCGGCGCGGAACCGGTCCTGGAGGAGCCGCCTGGTTGTCGGGACATCACACTCGACGCTCGGTCGACCGTAGCCCGGGTCGCGCTCACCGGGGGCGGCTGCATTCGGGGGCATCTGCCCGCGTATGCCGCCCCCCACCCCCTGGCCCCGCGCATTCGGGGGCACCTGCCCGCGTATGCGGCCCCCCACCCCTCGCGCCCCGCGCAGTCGGGGGCACCTGCCCCCACTACGGTCGGAACGCACCGCTCAGAGCACCTTGACGGTCGACCACGCAGACTGCACCGCCGTGGCCTGGTCGCTGCCGGCTCCGAAGCGTGTTGCGGCGGCCTCGACCGTGAGCGTGGCGAAGCCGTCGAACGTCGCGTCCTTGGCCAGCCTGCCGCCGGTGAGCACGTCGTACCAGACCTGCCCGGCGCCCTCCCAGGAGCTGCCTCCGATGCCGGTGGCGGCGAGGTAGAAGGCACGGTTGGGGATACCCGAGTTGGTGTGGACACCCCCGTTGTCGTGCTGGCTGTCGTGTGGCAGGTCGACGTAACCGTCCATGTCGGCCGGCTGTGGGTCCTTGCCGAGCTGCGGGTCGTCGTAGGCGGTGCCGGGCGCCTTCATGGAGCGCAGGGCCACGCCGTTGACCTTGCTGGTGAACAGGCCCTCGCCGATCAGCCAGTCGGCCTCGTCGGCCCGCTGACCCAGCGACATCTGCTTGACCATCGAGCCGAAGCAGTCGGAGAGCGACTCGTTGAGAGCACCCGACTGCGCGACGTAGGTCAGACCCGCGGTGTACTGCGTCATGCCGTGCGTCAGCTCGTGGCCGATGACGTCGACCGAGGCGGTGAAGCGGTTGAAGTAGACCCCGTCCCCGTCGCCGAAGACCATCTGCTGACCGTCCCAGAAGGCGTTGTCGTAGTCCTGGCTGTAGTGGATCGTGGCCACCAGCAGCAGGCCCTTCCCGTCGAGCGAGTCGCGGCCATAGGCAGCGTGCAGCAGACCCCAGGTGGCGCCGAGGCCGTCGTAGGCCTCGGTCACCGAGACGTCTGCGGTCTCGGGGGCCCCCTCGGCTCTCACGAGGCGACCGGGCAGGCTCGTGCCGTGGTTGGCGTCGTGGATCTCGCGCGCGACCGCGGCGTCGGGCTGCGCCTTCGGGGGCGTCGGCACGGGCCGGGGAGCCCGCAGCTCGCGGGTGGGGGTGATGGCCCCGGGCAGCGACCGGTGGTCCTCGGCGGAGCCGCGCTCGGTGAGGGCCTCGCGCCGTTCGCGCAGCTCGTGGTCGAGGGTGATGGTTTGCTGGACGCTGTCGGCGAGCCCGTCGCTCTCGGCCTGGGCCAGCTGCGCCAGGAGGTAGGGCGGCAGGATGTGACAGCGGGGCCGGGGACTCGTCGAAGAGGTCATGGGTCCACCGTGACCCAGACCACCGACAGGGCTCAAGGGGCGTGACCCCTGAGATTCACCTGGGAGCCTCGTCGGCACGCAACCAGGACGCCCAGAACGACGAGGGGTCGACTCAGCGGTGTTCCCACTCCTGCGGCGTCGCGTCCTGCGGCGAGCCGGGAGGTGCAGCCGACGCAGGACGCTCGGCCGCCGCGGCAACCGCGCCGACCGCGCCGACCGCTCTCTCCCTGAGCAGCCTTGCGGCGGAACGACGCTCGAGGCGGTGGGGACGACGCACGGTCACCGAGCCGATCGCGGCCTGGCCGTGCAGGAGCAGCAGGGGGCGGCCGGGGGAGGGGACGGAGTCGACCTTGGTGCGCACGCTGCCGAGGCCCTTGCGCACGCCCGTGACGTCGGCCGCCCAGCCGTCGGGCAGGACGAGCACCACCGAGCCCATCCCCCCCGTGACCGTGACGTCGACGACCTCGAAGGGACAGATCGCCAGCTGGAAGTCGACCTTCACCGACCCGAGGCCGGCGCTCAGCGAGAGGAACGGGGGCACGTGCCAGACACCGCGCTGCTTGTGGCTCGAGACCCCGCCCGACAGCACGAGCCGCCGGTCCGGGTTCGACCCGGGCATGCCGGGGCGGTAGGTCTGCAGCCCTCCCGCGGGCTGGGGCAGGGGTGGCAGGTCGGCGACCAGCGTGCCGAGGTCGGCGTAGGTCACCGACGCCTCGGCGGCGTGCAGGCGCTCGGCCAGCTCGGGCTCGCTCAGCAGACCCTCCGACGCAGCGAGCCGCAGGACCTCGGCGGTCGCCTGCCGCTCGCGATGTCCCACCCTCATCTGCCCGGGCCGGCGGGTCGAGTCGGTCACCTCCTCATCGTAGGTGACGCGGTGGCCCCCGTAGCCAGCCCACGCGAGCCGGATAGGTTGCCGCACGTGACCACGCACACCGCCACCTCGCCCCTTCCCCGCTCCGCCCCGGCAGCGGTCGGCATCCCGGCAGCTGCCCTGCTCAACGTGCTCGACGAGCTCGACACCCGTGGTCTCGAGCTGCACAGCCTGATGGTCCTTCGCCACGGGTCGATTGCGGCCCAGGGGTGGTGGGCTCCCTACACCCCCGATCGGGTGCACCTGCTCTACTCGCTCAGCAAGTCCTTCACCTCGGCCGCGGTCGGGCTCGCCGTGGCCGAGGGCCTGTGCTCGCTCACCGACCGCGTCGTCGACCTCCTGCCCGGTCACGTGCCCCCAGGCCTCGACGAGCGCGTCGGGGCCCTGACGCTGCACGACGTGCTGTCGATGTCGACGGGTCACCGCGACGACACCCTCGACCGAGCCCACGCCCTCGAGCCTCACGACCTGGCGAAGGGTTTCCTGCGACTGCCCCCGGAAGACCCGACCGGTTCGCGGCACGCCTACAACAACGCCTGCACCTACGTCGCCGGGCTCGTCGTGCAGGAACGCTCGGGCGAGTTCCTGCTCGACTACCTACGACCCCGTCTGCTGGAGCCCCTGGGCATCACGGCCGGGCGGTGGGACGCCGACGGCGACGGACAGGCCCTCGGGTTCTCCGGGCTCCACCAGCGCACCGACGACATCGCGCGCTTCGGCCAGCTGCTGCTCGCGCAGGGACGTTGGCGGGGGGAGCAGCTCCTGCCCGCCGGCTGGGTCGAGATCGCCACCAGCAAGCACGTCGACAACCATGACCCCAACGGAAAGACCGACTGGTCGCAGGGCTACGGCTACCAGTTCTGGCGCTCCCGCCACGGCTATCGGGGGGACGGTGCCTACGGCCAGTTCTGCGTCGTGGTGCCCGAGGCCGATCTCGTGGTCGTGACCACCGGGTGCACGGACGACATGCAGGCCGTGCTCGACGTGCTGTGGGACGCGCTCCTGCCCGCGCTCGACACCGTGGACGACGGCGAGGCCGCCGCCGACGCCGAGCTCACGGACCGCCTCGCCGCCCTGGCGTTGCCGGTCGTCACCGACACCGGGAACGGCCCGGGTGTGCTGGTCACCTTCACCGTGCAGGGCGTCCCCCCGGACTCGTATGCCGGTCCCACCCCGGTGCTGGTGACCTCACCGAATGAGCCACTGGCCCCCGGCGCCTCGCTCACCGTGACCCCCCACGGCGACGACTCCCTCCTCGACCTGGTGCTCGGTGACGTCGAGCTGCAGGTGCCCTGCGGTCGTGCGCACTGGGCCGAGGGACGCCTGGGCGAGGGCGCCGGAGCCTCACGGGGGGTGCGAGGGCTGCTGCCCACGCAGCCCACGCCGGTGGTGTGCCGGGGAGGGTGGACGACGGCCGACACGTTCGAGGCCGACCTCGTCCTGATCGAGACTCCCCACCGGATCCGCCTGACGGGCAAGGGCTCCGTGCTTCGGGCGGCGTGGAACTGCGTGCCGCTCGCCGGAAGCCGCCTCGAGGCGCACCTGCCGGGGTGAGGCCCGGTGCTATGGTCGACAGGTGAGTTGTGAGCTGCTCCTCCTTCGTTGCCGCGACGAGGCCTGACACGGCCCCCCTCGTCGCGGAGTCGTGTGCGTCCGGCCGGACCACCCCCGTAGACGAGAAGTGAGAGCCCGATGAAGCACCCCCAGCAGCCCAGCCCGATGCCGGTCGGCAAGTACCTCCCGTTCCAGGAGCAGATCTCCGTCGAGCTGCCTGACCGCACCTGGCCGACCAGGACGATCACGTCCGCGCCGCGCTGGTGCGCGGTCGACCTGCGTGACGGCAACCAGGCCCTGATCGACCCGATGAACGCCGAGCGCAAGCTCAGGATGTTCCAGCTGCTCGTCCGGATGGGCTACAAGGAGATCGAGGTGGGCTTTCCCTCGGCCAGCCAGACCGACTTCGACTTCTGCCGCGAGCTCATCGATGGCGGGCACATCCCCGACGACGTGACCATCCAGGTGCTCACGCAGTGCCGTGACCACCTCATCGAGCGCACCTTCGACGCCATCCGCGGTGCGCGGGCAGCGATCGTGCACTTCTACAACTCCACCTCGGTGCTGCAGCGGCGGGTCGTCTTCGGTCTCGACCAGGACGGCATCGTCGACATCGCCGTGCAGGGTGCCCGTCTGGTGAAGAAGCTCGAGGAGACGATCCCCGACACCGACATCTACTACGAGTACTCGCCGGAGTCCTACACCGGCACCGAGCTCGACTTCGCCGTACGGATCTGCAACGCCGTCATCGACGTCATCGACCCCAGGCCCGATCACAAGATGATCATCAACCTCCCGGCGACGGTCGAGATGGCGACCCCCAACGTCTACGCCGACTCGATCGAGTGGATGGTGCGCCACCTCGACCGTCGCGAGTCGGTCGTGGTGTCGCTGCACCCCCACAACGACCGGGGTACCGGTGTCGCGGCGGCCGAGCTGGGCTACCTCGCCGGGGCCGACCGCATCGAGGGGTGCCTCTTCGGCAACGGCGAGCGCACCGGGAACGTCGACCTGGTCACGCTGGGGATGAACCTCTTCAGCCAGGGCATCGACCCGCAGATCGACTTCTCCGACATGGCGACGATCCGCAGCACCGTGGAGTACTGCAACCAGCTGCCCGTGGGCGAGCGACACCCCTGGGGGGGTGACCTCGTCTACACCGCCTTCTCGGGCTCGCACCAGGACGCCATCAAGAAGGGCTTCGAGGACATGGAGCGCCGGGCGGCGTCGGCCGGCACGTCCGTCGACGAGCTCGTCTGGGGCGTGCCCTACCTGCCCATCGACCCGCACGACATCGGCCGGTCCTACGAGGCCGTCGTCCGCGTCAACAGCCAGTCGGGCAAGGGCGGTGTCGCCTACATCCTCAAGAGCGAGCACCAGCTCGACCTGCCCCGACGTCTGCAGATCGAGTTCTCCGCGGTGGTGCAGAAGACCACCGACGTCGAGGGCGGTGAGGTCGCCGCCCAGGCGCTGTGGCAGAGGTTCTCCGACGAGTACCTCCCCGCCCAGCCCGCCTCGTGGGGCCGCTTCGCGCTCGAGACGGTCCGGGCCGAGTCGGCGTCCGAGGGTGCGACCACGCTGCGCGTCGGTCTCGTCGACCACGACTCGCCGGTGACGGTGGAGGGCACCGGCAACGGACCCATCGCCGCGTTCACCCAGGGCCTGGCCACGCTCGGTGTCGACGTGCGCGTGCTCGACTACCAGGAGCACGCCCTGTCGTCGGGTGGGGACGCCCGTGCGGCGGCCTACGTCGAGTGCGCCGTCGGTGAGCGCGTCCTGTGGGGTGTGGGTCTCGACTCCTCCATCGTCGTCGCCTCGCTCAAGGCCATCGTGTCTGCGGTGAACCGGGCCCTGCGCGACGAGTCCTGAGCGGGCTGGCGATGAGCACGACCAGCGCGTGGTCCCTGCTCCTGCCCGGATGAGACCCCGAGGCCCCGGGGCGGTGTCCGGTGACGGCGTCCGGCTGCGTCGCACGACCTGGCGTCTCGGACTGGTCACCGGTGTCCTCGTCCTCGCCAGCGTCGTCCTGACGGCCCTCGCGGTGGCCTGGGTCTTCGCGCGAGCGACCGACAGCGAGACGGACGACCTGCTCACGCAGTCGGCCTCCCGCAGCACCGACCCGGCCCTCGCGGTACCAGGGACCTACCTTGCGGTGAGTGGCCCGGCAGGGGTGCGGGTCACCCCCGGGATGCCGGCCGGGCTCCCCGACCGGGGCGCCCTGAGTCGTGTCGCTGCCGGTGGGCCGACCGAGCAGGTCGTCGTCGACGTCGACTCGCCTACCGGCGCCCGGTTCTACGTCGTGCGCACCGTCCGCCTGGACGACGTCGTCGTGCAGGCGGTCGTTGACCGGACACAGACGGAGGAGGCCCAGGAGCGCCTGCGAGCGGCCC
>JALYVC010000154.1 GCA_030853445.1 Actinomycetota bacterium
CCCTCGATGTCGGCGACCGGGGTCGTCTCCATCGTCATGCCCTCGAAGTACGGGGGCTTGCGCACGTACGTCGACTCGCTGTCCCAGGCGAAGGTGTCACCCTCGGGTGTCGGCAGCGACTGCCAGCGCTCGTCACCCGCGAAGACGTCGGCGTAGTCCTTGGTGAACATCCCCTGGTTGATCGAGTCGGCGATCGTGGCCTCGACGTCGGCGGGAGCCGGCCAGATGTCCTTCAAGAAGACGTCGTTGCCGTCGCCGTCCTGACCGAGCGGCTGGGCGTCGAAGTCGAAGTCCATGGTGCCGGCGAGGGCGTAGGCGATCACGAGGGGCGGCGACGCGAGGTAGTTCATCTTCACGTCGGGGTTGATCCGGCCCTCGAAGTTGCGGTTGCCCGAGAGCACCGACACGACGGCGAGGTCGTTGTCGTTGATCGCCGCCGAGATCTCGTCGGACAGCGGCCCCGAGTTGCCGATGCAGGTGGTGCAGCCGTAGCCCACAAGGAAGAAGCCGAGCTTCTCGAGGTAGGGCCACATTCCGGCCTTCTCGTAGTAGTCGGTGACGACCTTGGAGCCGGGCGCCATCGAGGTCTTGACCCATGGGGCCACGGTGAGGCCCTTGGCGACGGCGTTCTTGGCCAGCATCCCGGCCGCCATCATCACCGACGGGTTGGAGGTGTTGGTGCAGCTGGTGATCGAGGCGATCGAGACGATGCCGTGGTCGATCTCGAAGCTCGCCCCTTCGGGGGTGGTCACCAGGACCTTCGTGGAGGGGCGGCCAACGCCGTCACCCTCGTCGGCGGGCTTGGGGCCACCGTTGCCCTCCAGGGCACCCGAGTCGCTGGCCGGGAAGCTGGAGCCCTCACCGCGGTCACCCTCGTCGTGTGCGACGTAGGTGGGCAGCACCTTGCGGAAGGCCTCCTTCGCGTCGGTGAGCGAGATCCGGTCCTGCGGGCGCTTCGGCCCGGCGATGGACGGGACGACGGTCGACAGGTCGAGCCCGAGACGCTCGGAGAACCGCGGCTCCACGGCTGGGTCGTGCCACAGGCCCTGCTCCTTGGCGTAGGCCTCCACGAGGGCGACCGACTCGTCGGAGCGCCCGGTGAGGCGTAGGTAGTCGAGGGTGACGTCGTCGATCGGGAAGATCGCGCAGGTCGAGCCGAACTCCGGGCTCATGTTGCCGATGGTCGCGCGGTTGGCCAGCGGCACCGCCGCCACGCCCTCGCCGTAGAACTCGACGAACTTGCCGACCACACCGTGCTTGCGCAGCATCTCGGTGATGGTCAGCACGACGTCGGTGGCGGTCGCGCCGGCCGGGATCGAGCCCGAGAGCTTGAAGCCGACGACGCGCGGGATGAGCATCGAGACGGGCTGGCCGAGCATGGCCGCCTCGGCCTCGATGCCGCCGACTCCCCACCCGAGCACGCCGAGGCCGTTGACCATCGTCGTGTGCGAGTCGGTGCCCACACAGCTGTCGGGATACGCGACGACACCGGACGCCGACGGCCTAGTCATCACCGTGCGCGCGAGGTGCTCGATGTTGACCTGGTGCACGATGCCGGTGCCGGGGGGGACGACCTTGAAGTCGTCGAACGCGGTCTGTCCCCAGCGCAGGAACTGGTAGCGCTCCCTGTTGCGGCCGTACTCGATCTCGACGTTGCGCTCGAAGGCGTCGGCGCGGCCGAAGACGTCGATGATCACCGAGTGGTCGATGACCATCTCGGCCGGCGAGAGCGGGTTGATCTTCGTCGCGTCGCCACCGAGCTCGACGACGGCCTCGCGCATGGTCGCGAGGTCGACCACGCAGGGCACGCCGGTAAAGTCCTGCATGAGCACGCGCGCCGGGGTGAACTGGATCTCGATGTCGGGGTCGGCGTTCTCGTCCCAGCCGGCGAGGGCGCGGATGTGCTCGGCCGTGATGTTGGCGCCGTCCTGCGTGCGCAGGAGGTTCTCCAACAGGATCTTCAGGCTGTAGGGGAGGTCACTCGCCCCCTCGAGCCCGCCCAGGCGGTAGATCTCGTAGCTCTGGTCACCGACCGTGAGCTCTCCCTTGGCACCGAAGCTGTCGACCGAACCATCCTGAACACCCACGCCGGGCTCCCTTCATCGATAACTATCTTGACGTCAAGATAATTCAACCACATCTGACCGTGCGCGTCACTCCCCACCCGC
>JALYVC010000174.1 GCA_030853445.1 Actinomycetota bacterium
GGCGTAGGCGGCCTCGGCCGCGGTCGCTTCGCCGGAGCCGGGGCGGGTCGACAGGTCGGCGAAGCCGGGCAGGCTCACCACGGTGACGCCTTCGGTCGTGCTGGCGCTCGGCTCACCCGTCGACGGGGGCACGCGGGCGACGGTGTCACGGGTGATGAGGTCACCGGGGCTCTGGCCCACCCCCAGCAGGGCGTTGCGCAGGGCGTCGTACGTGCCGGCGCTCGTCGACGCCGAGGCGGCCTTGCGCAGGGCGATCTCGCGCAGCTCGGCGAAGTTCGCGTTCGCCTCGAGGCTCTCCCCGATCAGGTCGAGGGCCTGTTCGGCGTAGGCTCGAGGGGACACCAGGTTGCTCGTTCTCCCGGTCGTCCCCGTGCTCGGCGCGAGCGACTCGGGGGGAGAGACGTCACCGGAGCCCGACGTGCACGCGCCGAGGCCGAGCGCAGCCAGGGCGGCCAGGGTGGCGAGGACGCGGGCGGCAGCGGGCACTCCTGCATCCTGACAGCCAGCGGTGCCGCAGGTGGGGTGGCTCGTGTGGTGGGTGAGTGGTGGGTGTCAGCGGGGCGCGAGGTGACGGCGCAGGAAGTCCATGGCTGCGGGGTAGGCGTCGAGGCGGTTGGACCGCTGGGCCAGGCCGTGCCCCTCGTCGGCGTAGACGCGCAGCTCGCACGGCACCTGCCGGCTGGTGAGGGCGGCGTGGATCTGCTCGGCCTCCCCGAGCGGCACCCGGGGGTCGTTGGCCCCATGGATGACGAAGAGCGGAGCGCGGACGGCATCGAGATGGGTGAGGGGGGACGCCTGCTCGAGGAAGGCGCGGTCGTGCTCGAGGCTGCCGTACTCCTTCTCGCGGTAGGCCCGGCGGTAGGCCGAGGTGTTCTGAAGGAAGGTCACCAGCGACGACATCCCGACGATGTCGACGCCGGCCGCCCACCGCTGCGGCTGCATCGACACCCCGGCGAGCACCATGTACCCGCCGTAGGAACCGCCCCACAGCGCCGCCCGGGCCGGGTCGAGGCCGAGGGTCGGCAGCCACTCGTGCAGGACGGCGAGGTCGGCGACGGAGTCGAGTCGCAGCTCGACGTCGTCGAGCCCGTACCAACGCTTCCCGTAGTCGGTGGAGCCGCGCACATTGGGGACGAGCACGGTGAAGCCGAGCACGGTGAGGGCCTGGACGACGACGTTGAAGCCCCGGCGCGCGGAGGCCTCCGGCCCGCCGTGGACGTGCACGACGCTGGCCCCGGTCACCTCGGGGTCGGCGTCGCCGCTGGCCGCGTAGACGAAGCAGGGGACGGCTTCCCCGTCGGGCGTCGGCACCCGGTGGGTCGTGGGCTCGGCGAGACGGGCCCGCAGGGCGGCCGGTACGCAGTCTCGCCCGTCGACGACACGGGTCGCTGCCCCGGTGGTCGCGTCGACGAGGAAGAGCGAGCCCGGGTCGGTGGGGGTGGTGAGCGAGACGAGCAGGCGGTCCCCCTCGCCCGACCAGACCACGGTGGGCACCCCCTCGCCGGGGAGGGCGACGTCGCAGCGCCTCTCACCGTTCTCGCGGTGGAGCGCGAGGGTCATGACCCCGTCGTCGAGGGTGCCGACGCACAGCGACCGGCCGTCGGGGGAGGCCCACAACCGCAGGTCGTGGGCATCGTCCTCGACGAGGGTCGTCCAGTCGCCGTCGAGGTCGAGCCGCATCACGGCGAGGAACTCCCGTTCGTGGTTGGAGGAGAGCACGAGGGCGCGGTCGTCGCTGGCCCAGGCGACGTCGACGTGGAGGGCGTCCTCCTCGTCGTCGGTGAGACCGTCGGCGGAGGTCGTGGCGGAGGTCGTGGCGGAGGTCGGTCCGGTGATCGTGACGACGGTCGCGCAGGGCCGCAGGCTGAGGCGGCTGACGGCGCTCGAACGACCGTCGTGCGAGACGGCCGTCTCGGCCACGTAGCCACCGGCGGCGTAGACGACGTCCTCCTCGTGCGTGGCGAGGTCATGCACGACAACGTCCATGTCGACGCCATTGCGCCGGTTGGTGGAGTAGACGACGGCGGTGGTGGTGACGTCGAGCAGGTCGTGCATGAAGGCGGGGTCGTGCACCAGCGGCTCGAGGTCGTCGAGGGTCGCGGGACGAGCCAGGGGTGTGCGCAGGTCCAGCAGGGAGAGCTGGGTGTGCTCGTCGCCGCCGCTGTCGTGGGCGACGACGACGGCGCGACGGCCCGGGAGGTAGCGACCGGTGCACCGGCTCGGCAGCGCGGTCAGTGGCGTCCGGGTGCCGTCGAGGGCGATCTCCACGAGCTGCAGGCTGCCGAGGTCGTCGGTGCCGGCAAGGATGCGGTCGTCCGCGTCGACGTCCATGCCGGTCCAGGCGCGCACGTCGAGCAGGTCGGCGGCCAGGGCCAGGGGGTCGAGGGCGCCCGAGTCGGGAGAAGGGGCCATGGCGTCGAACCTACGCCGGAGCCGCCCCCGGCGTAGGGGGCGACCCGCGTCTTGCGCCGCTACGGTGGCATCCGGGTGTCGGAGCAGTCGCCGTGGGCCGGCCGGCCGTCGCTGCTCCCGTGCCAGTGCCCGTCCGCGAGAGGATGTCGATGAGGGTTCCTGTCTCCGGGGTGAGGGTCGGCCACTGGACGGACACGGTGGGGCTGACCGGCGCCACCGTGGTCGAGCTGCCCCGCGGCACGACGGCGTCGTACGAGTGCCGCGGTGGCGCGCCGGCATCGCGCGAGCTGACGGTCCTTGAGCCCGACAAGACCGTCACGCAGGTCGACGCGGTGCTGCTCACCGGCGGATCGGCCTTCGGCCTGGCTGCGGCCGATGGGGTGATGCGCCGCTACGAGGAGCTCGATCGTGGCGTGCCCACCTCCGCGGGCCGGGTCCCGATCGTGCCCGCGCTGGCCCTCTTCGACCTCGCGGTGGGAGACCCCAGAGCGCGTCCGACCGCGCAGGACGGGTACGCCGCCGCGTGCGCGGTCGCCGACGACGCTGAGCTGTCGGGACGCGTCGGAGCCGGGACCGGCGCCTACGTGGGGCAGTGGCGTGGTCCGACGGGGCGCTCGCCCGGTGGTCTCGGGCACGGCGTCAGCCGGTTCGGCGACGTCGTGGTGTGGGCTCTGGTGGCTGTCAACGCCTTCGGTGACGTCGACCACGGGACGTCGGTCACCTCGCTGGCGGCCGCAGTGCAGCTGCAGCGGCAGTTCGTTGCCCGGGGTGAGGCGGGCGAGCGGCTCCATACGACGATCGGCGTGGTCGTCACGAATGCCCGTCTCGACAAGGTCGGCTGCCACGTCGTCGCGCAAGGGGCGCACGACGGCCTGGCGCGTGCCGTGACCCCACCGCACACACGCTACGACGGGGACGCCTTCGTGGCCGCGGCCACGGGGCAGGTCGAGGCTGACCTCGACGTCGTGCGGTTGCTCGCCGTGGCCGCGGTCTGCGACGCGGTCCGCTCGGCCGGCGCCCCCGGTTGACCGCTCCAGCCCCGGCCGGCCGTGGGCAGACCCGCGGGTGCGCCCCGTTCGTGCTGGGCGGGCGCTCACCCACCGCGCCTGCTGGCTCGTCGCGCCGGTGAAAAGCGCTTGCGGGCACCGTCCGTGGCTCTGCACGATGGGGGTAGCTCGCTGGGCGTCCGCCCGGCCCGATGAGAGGAGCCGTGACATGTCGATCGCCGTCCTCGGCCTGCCCGCCGACCGCCTCTCTCACCGGAGCCCTTGTCATGACCTCAGGCACCACCCGCACCACCGCCTTCGACTGCCCCTCGACCGACGGGGGTAGCCCCCCGACCGACGGCGCCAGCGTCGCCGATCGCGCCCCCCTCGATCCCGCACCCCTTGACCCCGCCCTGCGTCCACCCCGACCGGAGCGCGAGTTCGAGTTCGACTACCGCCCCCTCGACGACCTAGCGGACGGTCAACGCTTCATGACGTACTGGGACGTCGAGCCGCTGAGCCGTGGGCCACGACCCCTGCCCCCCTGGGTGGTCACCGACCGAGCGGCGGTGGACACGGAGCTCGGCGTGCTCAAGACCGGCAAGGAGGCCGATGTGTTCCTGCTCGAGCGAGCAGTCCCCGGCACTGGTCTCGGCGTCGTCCTCGCGGCCAAGCGCTATCGCGAGGCCGAGCACCGCCAGTTCCATCGGGCCGCCAGCTACACGCAGGGTCGGCGGGTGCGCAGCTCCCGCGACGCCCGGGCGATGGCCAAGGGGACGGCGCACGGGCGGGCGGTCGCGGCCGGCCAGTGGGCCTGGGCGGAGTGGGAGTTCCTCGGACGCTGCTGGGAGGCCGGTGTGCCCGTGCCCTACCCGGTCCAGGTCGACGGCACCGAGATCCTCATGGAGCTGGTGACCTCGCCCGACGGGACCCCGGCGCCGCGGCTGGCCCAGACGCGCCCGGACCCCGACCTGCTGCGGTCCTACTTCCAGCAGCTCCGCGAGGCGATGGCCCTCCTGGCCGGCATGGGCGCCGCCCACGGTGACCTGTCCCCCTACAACATCCTCGCCGCGGGCGAGCGCCTCGTCGTCATCGACGTGCCTCAGGTCGTCGACATCGTGGCCAACCCCACCGGCCAGGACTTCCTCCTGCGCGACTGTCGCAACGTGTGCACGTGGTTCCGCGCCCGAGGCCTCCAGGTCGACGAGCAGGAGCTGTTCACCGAGCTGGTGGTGCAGGCGTACGGGGGCAAGTGACCCTGAAGCCGAGCTGCTTCCCGCGCTCGGACTGCAGCGTGGGAAGCAGATCTTCCATCCTGTGCCGTGCCCCACCCTGGGGGGCACGGCCCAGGATGGCGCGGAAGAGCACGCTGCTGAGCCGACCGCTGCTCAGGCGTTGCCGTGCAAGGCGGTGGGCTCGCTCGACGGGTGCGAGCAGAGAGAGCCCCCTTGTCCACAACCCTCGGGGGGTAGGGCCGTGTCCCCACGACGGGGTCTGCCGGTCGCGGGTCATCAGCCCGGTGGGGAGACTCGTCGGTATGCCCGAGTCCCCGCCCTTCGTCACCCTCCTGGGGGACGCGCTGCGCGAGGTGAGATATACCGGTCGGCTCAGTCAACGAGATCTAGCCCATGAGCTGGGGGTGGGCAAGTCGACCGTCGCGCGGCTCGAGAACGGGGTGCTCGGCGGGTCTCTGGTGCTCGTCCAGCAGATCCTGGAGCGGCTGGGGTTCGAGATCACCGTGGTCGACCGGCGGACGGCTTCCGACAGTGAACCGGTGGATCCTCCTTGCCCGCGTGACCCCGAGGCGGCTGCCATCGTCGCGTGCTGGCGCGACCGGGTGTCCGGCGAGGGGGTCGTCGATGCAGCGGGTCGGCGCCCGCCGGCGCACCGGCACGTCTACCCGTTGCGGGTGCCCCATCGCTGGTGGACGGCGCGCCATCCGCTGACCCCGTGGGTGCTGCGGCCGGTATGGTCGTGGACTCGCGACATCACCTGGGCCCACGTCGTCCGGCGCCTGGGCCGTACCCCGCTCCGGTGGGTCATCCGCCGCAGGGTGGCGCCCCCATGCAGGGTCGTCCGCCGGGCGCCGGGGGACGCCCCCGTCTGGACGGACTGCACTGCCAGAGGTGCCCGGCTAGGCGGTGAGACCGGGGCTCGGACGGTACCGGCCGCCGGGGAACACGTGGTCGAGGGCACGGATCTGCGCGTCGACGACGTCGAAGCCGATCTCCCGTCCCCACTCGACGATGCCGCGGGGGTACCCGGCGCCCAGGCGCATGGCGAGGTCGACGTCGTCGGCGCCGGCCTCGCCGCGGTGCACCAGGTCGACGGCCTCGTTGACGAGCATGGCGAGGGTTCGCGCCACGGGGTCGGTCTCCAGCGCCCCGCCCACGAGCTGCGCCAGCAGGCGCTCGTCGGGCCCGGCGCTCACCAGGGTGCCGTCGTCGGCGTAGGAGTAGATGCCCTGCCCGCTCTTGCGGCCGAGCCGGCCTTCAGCGACGAGCTGCTGCTGTCCCGCGGTGGGTGCGTAGCGCGGGTCACGGTCGGTCTGCTCCCACACGCTCGTGCCGACGGCCAGGTTGACGTCCTGCCCGATGAGGTCGGTGAGCTCGAGCGGCCCGAGCCGGAAACCGGCTTCCCGCAGGGCCGCGTCGATGGTGGCGGCGTCGGCGACCTCGTCGGCCAGCAGCCGCTGGGCCTCGCCGTAGAAGGGCCGGGCCACGCGGTTGACGATGAACCCGGGCGTCGAGGCGCACCGCACGGGGGTCTTGCCCCACCCCCGCACCAGGTCGCAGCCGAACGCCAGGTAGGCCTCGGCGCTGCGCCGCCCGGCGACCACCTCGACCAGCGCCATCGCCGGGGCGGGGTTGAAGAAGTGAAGGCCGATGACCCGCTCGGGCTCCGCCACCGCGTCGGCGATGGCGTCGACGTCGATGCTCGAGGTGTTGCTGGCCAGAACCGCCGTCGGTGGCTGGAGCGCCGCCAGCTGCGCGAACAGGTCGCGCTTGACCTCGAGGTCCTCACGCACGGCCTCGATCACGACAGCGCAGTCGGGCAGGGCGCTCACGCCAGAGGCGACGGCGAGACGGGAGAGCACGGCGGCGGCCTCGCGCGCCTCCATACGGCCTCGGGAGACCCGGTCGTCGAGGCGACTCGCGATGCCGGCACGCGCCCGCTCGGCGGCGCCCTCGACGGCGTCGACCAGGTGCACGACGTGCCCTGCCGTCGCCGCGACCTGGGCGATGCCAGCGCCCATGGCCCCGGTGCCGATGACTGCGACCTGCCCCTGTGCCTCCATACCCCCATCCTGCTACACGGCGTCCGGTGTGGAGTCAGTCGGAGGAGCCGGTGTTGGCCCGGATGACGTCGGCATAGAACAGGGCCGAGTCCTTGAGGGTGCGCTGCAGGGTGTCGTAGTCGACGTGGGTGATACCGAAGCGACGGTCGTAGCCCCAGGCCCACTCGAAGTTGTCGAGCAGCGACCACAGCTGGTAGCCGCGCACGTCGGCGCCCCGGTCGATGGACTCGCGCACGGCGGCGAGGTGGCGCCGCACGTAGTCCACCCGCTCGGCGTCGTGCACCCGGCGCTCGCCGTCCTCGACGACCACGACGTCGTCGAAGGCTGCGCCGTTCTCGGTGACCATCAGGGGCAGCCCGGGGTAGGTCTTCGAGGTGCGCAGCAGCAGCTCGGTCAGCCCCGAGGGGTCGACCAGCCAGCCCATCTCAGTGCGGGGCCCCTCGGGAAGGACGAAGTCGAGGTCGTCGACCCCCACCCACGGCACGTGCTCGCTCAACATGTGGCCGTCCTCCATCACCCGAGGCGAGACGCCGTCCCACTTCCGCACGACCGACGTCGTGTAGTAGTTGACGCCCAGCACGGCGAGCGGCTGGTGGATGTTCTCGAGGTCACCGTCGCGCACGAAGGCCCAGTCGGTGACCGACGTCGTGTCGTCGACGAGGTCCTGCGGCAGCCGTCCCTCGAGCTGCGGCCCGAGGAAGGCGCGGTTGCCGAGAGCGTCCATCCGCCGGACGATGTCGAGGTCGTCGGGCGAGTGCGGGTCGGCCGGCCGGATGACGTGCAGGTTGTGCGTCACCGACAGCTGCGCCTGTGGCAGCACGGACCGCACGGCCTGGCAGGCCAGACCGTGGGCGAGGTTGAGGTGGTGCACAGCGGCCAGCGCGGCGGCCCCGTCGGTGCGCCCGGGCGCGTGGACGCCCGAGGCGTAGCCGAGGTATGCCGTGCACCAGGGTTCGTTGAGCGTCGTCCAGGTGTGCACGCGGTCGCCGAGCGCCTTGGCGACTGCCTCGGCATACGGACCGAAGGCCTGCGCGGTGGTCCGCGCGGCCCAGCCTCCGGCGTCCTCCAGCTCCTGGGGCAGGTCCCAGTGGTAGAGCGTGACGAGGGGCGCGATGCCTGCCCCGAGCAGCTCGTCGACGAGCCGGTCGTAGAAGTCGATCCCCTTGGGGTTGAACGCTCCTGAACCGTGGGGCTGCACCCGCGGCCAGGAGACCGAGAAGCGGTAGGACGCCAGTCCGAGCTGTCTCATCAGGGCCACGTCCTGCGGCATACGGTGATAGTGGTCGACGGCCACGTCACCGGTGTCACCGTGACGCACCCGACCCGGCGTGTGGCTGAAGGTGTCCCAGATCGAGGCGGTGCGACCGTCCTCCTCGACGGCGCCCTCGATCTGGTAGCTCGCCGTCGCCGAGCCGAAGAGGAAGCCCTGCGGGAAGGTCAGCTGGGGCGCGGAGATCTGCAGGTCGGTCATCGGTGGGCTCCTCGGAGTTCACGGGGGTGCTCGTGGCGGTCGTCGGACCGTTCGGGCGAGTGGACGAGCTGGTTGGTGCTGCGCAGCACTCGCGGTTCGAGCAGGGCTGTGGGGTCGAACCTCCTGCTGCTCGTGACGTGGAAGGTGCGGCTCTCACCCGGCAGCAGGGTGACCATGGCGTCGTCGACGGTCGCGTCGGGGTCGACCTTGTCGACGAGCAGGCAGACGTCGCGCTGCAGCCCGTGCGCCGTGACGTGGACGTCGTACCCGCCGGGCACCCGTTCGACCCTGCTCGACGCCCACCGGTGGGTGAGGCCCAGATCCTTGTCCTCGGCGAAGAACCACAGCGCGCGATGGTCCCCGGCCTGGGCGACGAGCACGTCGCGTCGCACGTCGACCTCGGCGCAGAGGGCCACGGGGAGGGGCACGGTGACGGTGGAGCGGGGCGGGACCTCGACGGCGAGGGTCGTGACGGCCCGTTCGGACCCGTCGAGGTCGAGACGCCGCACGGCGACCTGCGTGGACCACACCGCATCGGTGTCGTTACCGACCGCGAGCACCAGCGCGCCGGCGCGGGGCTGCACCGTGAGCAGACGCGCGGCGTAGGCCTGGCGCAGCGCGAACCACAGGGGCTTGCGCCGGCCGTCGCCGTCGACGGCTGCCCAGGACGTGACGGGCCAGCAGTCGTTGAGCTGCCACACGATCGCCCCCGAGCAGACCGGGTGCCACGAGCGCAGGTGCTCGAGGCCGTAGGCGACGGCACGGGCCTGCTGCACCTGCATGGCCCAGTGCCAGTCCTCGAAGTGGTCGTCGGCCGGCACGTCGAGATGGGGGCGCAGGCCCCGGGTGAGCTTCTCGTCCCCGCCGACCGCCTTCTGGTGGCTCGACATCGCGGGAGACGAGGGCGTGGTCGGAGTGTCGTGCACCGCTCGGGTGAGGGTCGCCCAGGTCGGGGGGCCCTGGTAGCCGAACTCGCTGACGAAGCGCGGCACGTAGTCGCGGTAGGCCGTGTAGTCGCGTTCGTTCCACACGTCCCAGATGTGCATCGTGCCATGGTCGGGGTCGTTGGGGTGGAGGCGTTCGTCGAAGGACCACGGGCTGCCCGGTGAGTAGGGGCGGGTGGGGTCGAGCCGGGCCACCAGCTCTGGCAGCACGTCGAGGTAGTAGCCCCGGCCCCAGGTGAGGTCTCCGAGCTGCTCGGCCCAGTGCCAGTCCTCATGGCCCCAGAGGTTCTCGTTGTTGCCGTTCCACACGACGAGGCTCGGGTGCGGGCTGAGCCGCGTCACCGCCTCGGTCGCCTCCGTGACGACCTCGTCGCGCAGCGGCGCCTCCTCGGCGTAGGCCGCGCAGGCGAAGAGGAAGTCCTGCCAGACCAGCACGCCCCGCTCGTCGCAGAGGTCGTAGAAGACCTCGGCCTCGTAGATCCCGCCGCCCCACACCCGCAGGAGGTTCATCCCGGCGTCGACGGCGTCGTCGATGCGCGCGGCGTAGCGGGCCCGGTCGACCCGGTGGGGGAAGCAGTCGTCGGGAATCCAGTTGGCCCCCTTCACCAGGACCGGCCGGTCGTTGACCGACAGGACGAACGGGGTGCCGTGGTCGTCGGGTTCGGTGTCGAGGGTGACCGTTCGGAACCCGATGCGGCGCTCCCAGCGGTCGACCTCGACGCCCGCGTGGTGGAGGGTCACCTCGAGGTGGTGCAGTGGCTGGTTGCCGTAGCCGATGGGCCACCAGAGTGCGACGTCGGGCACCTCGAGAGCGAGCACGGTGGAGCGTTCCGTCGCGCGGATGTCGCGGCTGACGACGTGGGGGGTCCCGTCGGGTGTCGAGACGGTGGCCGACACCGTGAGGGGTTGCTCGTCCTCGGCGCCGCGGTCGACCGCGACGTGCACCTCGGCCCGCCCGGTGGCACCGTCGACGGTCACCAGCGGTCGCACGACGGCGAGTCGAGCCGTGCGCCAGCGGTCGACGTGGACCGGCCGCCAGATCCCGGCGGTGACGAGGTCAGGGCCCCAGTCCCACCCGAAGTTGCAGGCCATCTTGCGCACCGCGTTGAAGGGGTGCTCGTTGGTGTGGATCCGGGGGCCCTGGGCCCGGCTCATCTCCTCGGCCGCATCGAGCTGGGCGGCGAAGTCGACGATCAGCTCGTGCTCGTGCTGTCCCGGCGCGCCATCGTCGTCGACGGCCGTCACGAGCGCGGTGACGTCGTAACGGTGGGGGCGGTGCATGTTGGCCGCAGAGCCGAGCACCTGGTCGTCGAGACGGACCTCCGCGACGGTGTCGAGGCCGTCGAAGACGAGCTCCACCTGCTCGCCGGACGTGGGCGGTGCCACGTGCAGGCGGGTGCGGTACCGCCACGACGTGCGGCCGATCCACTGCAGCGCGGCCTCGTTCTCGTCGAGGTAGGGGTCCGGGACGAGGCCGGCGGCGAGCAGGTCGGTGTGGACGACTCCGGGGACGGTGACCGGCACCTCGACCCCCCGAAGGTGGTCGGGGACGGCGCCGCCGGTGGCCGTGAGCGTCCAGGGCTGGTCGACCGGGTGTCTCACTTGACCGCCCCCGCGGTGACGCCGGCGACGAAGCTCTTCTGGGCCAGCAGGAAGCCGATGACCACCGGCACGCTGACCACGAGGGAGGCGGCCATGATCTGGTTCCAGTAGACGTTGGTCTGCGTGGAGTACTCCCGCAGCCCGACGGCCAGCGTGCGGTTGCTGTTGTTGGTCATCACCGAGGCGAACAGCACCTCACCCCAGGCCGTCATGAAGGAGTAGATCGCCACAGCGATGACCCCCGGACGGGCCGCAGGCAGCACCACCCGCCACAGCGCCCCGAGCGGCCCGCAGCCGTCGACCATCGCGGCCTCGTCGAGCTCGCGCGGGATGGAGTCGAAGTAGCCGACGAGCATCCAGATGGAGAACGGCAGCGTGAAGGTGAGGTAGGTGATCACCAGACCCATGCGTGAGCCCACGAGCTGGATTCCGGTGGTGGCGTTGATGTTGGTGAAGATGAGGAAGAGCGGCAGCAGGAAGAGCACCCCGGGGAACATCTGGGTCGAGAGCACCGTCGTGGTGAAGACCGACCGTCCCCGGAAGCTGAAGCGCGACACGGCGAACGCGGCCAGCACGGCGAGGAAGACGCTGGCGAGGGTGGCCAGGCCCGAGACGACGAGGCTGTTGGTGAAGTACCTCGCCAGTGGGACCGTCGTCCACATGTCGACGAACGGAGAGGTGGTGATCCTCGAGGGCCACCAGGTGAAGACGCCCTGCACGTCACGCAGCGGCTTGAGGGCCGAGGTGATCATCGCGTAGAGCGGCACGACGGTGAAGATCCCGAGCAGGAGGACGGTGATGGCCCGAAACGATCGGAACCCATTGGTGTCACGCACGACTCGACCTCCGGTTGGTGACGATCAGGTAGGCCGCGGTGACGACCATGAGGAAGAGCAGGAGCAGCACCGACATCGCTGCCCCGATGCCGAAGTTCCAGGTGAGGAACGAGGCGTTGTAGATGTGGAACGAGATCAGGTCGCCCGCGGGGGGCTGGGCCGTGCCGAAGAGCACGTACGGCGTGTTGAAGTCGCTGAAGGTCCACAGGAACAGCACGAGCACCAGCACGATGTTGACCGGCCGCAGCGAGGGCAGGGTGATGGCACGCCACGAGCGCAGGTTGCCGGCGCCGTCGACCGACGCTGCCTCGTAGAGCTCGGTCGGCACCGACTGGAGGCCGGCCATGATCGTGAGGAAGGCGAAGGGCCAGAGCCGCCACACGGCGACGACGACGATCGAAGTGAACGCGTTGCTGCCCAGGAGCCAGAAGGGGCGGCCGTCGACGAGGTGCAGGTTGTCGGCGAGGACGTGGTTGATCAGGCCGGTGTCGCGCTGGAACATGAAGTTCCACGTGAGGATGCCGGCGTAGGCGGGCAGGGCATAGGGGACCAGGAAGAGGGTGCGCACGATCCCTCGTCCTCGGAACGGTTGTTGCAGCGCAACGGCGGCTGCCATCCCCAGTGCCCACGACAGGACGACGGCGGCGACGGAGAAGCCGACGGTCACGAGGAAGGACTGGAAGAGCTTGGCGCCGATGCTCGAGTTGAAGTCGAGCGCGAGGCGGTAGTTGCCGAAACCCGCCCACGGAGCTGCGGACCAGTTGGCGAGGAAGAACTTCGTGAGGCGCACGAAGCTCATCCAGATGCCGACCAGCATCGGCACGATGTGGATGAGCAGCTCCATCACCACGGCGGGGGCGAGCAGCAGGTACGGCAGCAGGCGGTGGTTGCGCGGGGAGCCGCGGCCTCGCCGCCGCGGGGGACGGGCGGTGCCCTCCCGGGCGGTCGGCGTGCTGGTAGGGGTGACGCGTGGTGCGGTGGGGGCCGACACGGCATGCCTTCCGGTTGGTGGACGACGCGGGGTCTCAGCTGCCGGTGGCGGCGGTGACCTGGTCCTGGGCGTCCTGGAGCGCCGACTTGACGTCGGCCGCCGAGACGGTGCCGCCGGTGGCGATCTTCGCGAACAGTGAGTTCATGGCCTTGCCGACGGTCGACTCGAACTGGTCCTCGGCGGCGACCAGCGGGAGGGGCTTCGACATGGTGGCGTAGATGTCCTGGAAGGTCTTGGCCTCCTGCGCGTTGTCGGTGAAGACCGGGGTCTCCCCCTGCAGGACGGGGAGCGCGGAGAAGGGCTTGTCGAGCGTCTTCTGCGTCTCGGGTGAGGTCATGTACTTCACGAAGGACAGCGCCGCGTCCTTGTTCTTCGTCGACTTCATGACCGACAGGTTGATGCCGGCGATGAAGGTCGCGATCTTCTGGCCCCCTGCCGGGGCGGGGAAGGGCACGACGCCGTAGTCGCTGGTCTTCATCCCGTTGCTGACGATGGAGTTGTCGGCGTTGTTCTGGTTGAGGATCATGGCGACCTTGCCCGAGGCGAAGTCGTTGACCGCCTTGGTGCCGTTGTCGTACTGCGCGTTGCTCGGGTTGACGACCTTGTCGGTCTGCATGAGGTCGAGGTAGCGCAGGACGCCCGAGACGTTCGCGTCGCTGGTGAAGGTCGGCTTGCCTGCGTTGTCGAACCACTCACCGCCGTTCTGCGAGCCGTTGATGAAGGCGAAGTGCACGTTCTCGGTGTAGCTGCCGGCAGCGAGCGAGAAGCCGTACTGCTGCTTGGCCGGGTCGGTGAGCTTCTTGGCCGAGCTGACCATGTCCTCCCACGTGGTCGGGGGGTTGAGCCCGGCGGCCTTGAACATGGCCTTGTTGTAGTAGAGCCCGTAGGCCAGGCCGTAGAGCGGGACCGACGTGGGGTCCTGCCCGGCCATGCCGCCGGTGTCGAGGGCGGCCTTGACGAACTTGTCCTTGCCGCCGATCGCGGTCATCGCGGCCCCGTCGTAGGGGAGGAACGCGCCGGTGGCCTGGAGCGAGGAGGCCCAGGTGTTGCCGATGTTGAGCACGTCGGGGCCGGAGCCCGAGGTGATGGCCGTCTGGATGCGGGTCTGCAGGTCGTTCCACCCGATGACCTCGAGGTTGACCTTGACCCCGGTCTTCTGGGTGAAGGCGTCGAGGACGGGGGTGAGCACCTGCTTGTCGTTGTCGAGGCTGGTGCCCTGGTTGCTGGCCCAGTAGGTGAGGGAGGCGTCGGCGCCCGTGGGGCCGCCACCGGTGGAGGTGCCGCCGCTGCTGCAGGCGGTGATGCCGAGGGCGAGCGCCGAGACGCTCGCGGCGACGAGGAATGCACGTCGAGTCACGATCAGACTCCCTTGTCCGAGTAGGCTCCCGGGCGCCGACGGCGAAGTGGAAGCGGTGTGGTGCGACTATGGACCTAACCGGTTAATCACGTCAACGGAACCGGTTAAGTTCGTGACCCGATCGTGACCTGTCCGAAACCCTTCAGCCTCAGCTCGGGGGAGGCCCGGTGGTCCCGCGGACGATAAGCGTGCCCGCCGGGGAGGCCCGGTGCAGCTGCGTCCCGCCGGCGATGAGGTCGTAGAGCAGATCGGTGGCCAGGCGGGCCTTGGTCATCAGCCCGTGGTCGATGGCCGTCAGCTGCGGGCGGACCACTTGGCACAGCACCGAGTCGTCCCAGGCGATGACCGAGAGGTCGGCGGGCACCCGCAGGCCGAGGTCGGTGGCCGTCGAGACCGCCGCCGTCGCCATGATGTCGTTGCCCGCGACGATCGCGGTCGGCCTCCTGGTCGGCCCAACGGACAGCAGGGCCGAGGCCGCCGCGGCACCAGAGGCGAACGCGTACGACCCCTCGACGTGGCGCACCCGCAGGCCCCGGGCCGCCCCCTCGCGGGCCATGGTCTGCGTCCGCACCCGCTCGTGGGCGTAGACGAGGGGCCCGCTGAGGTGCACGACCTCGCGGTGTCCGAGCGAACGCAGGTGGTCGAGGATCACCTGGACGGTCTGGGCCTCGGGGGTGACGAGGCGGCCGATCCCGTCGGGCGGCCCGACCGAGGTGACCATGACGGCAGGCATCCCGAGGGAGGTGAGCAGCGGGATGCGCGGGTCGTCGTCGTGCTCGTCGTAGAGCAGGAAGCCGTCGACCCGGCCCTGGCGCGTCCAGCGGCGGTAGACCTCGAGGTCCTCGCCCCCCTCGCCGGTCAGTCGCAGCAGCAGCTGGCCATCGGCCTCGTTGAGGTACTGCTCCACCCCGAAGAGGGTGCGCATGTAGAACGCCTCGGCCGTGATGACCGCCGGGTCGCGGGCGATGACGATGCCGATCGTGCCGGTGCGGGAGGCCGACAGGGCCACCGCGGCCGAGCTGGCGTGGAAGCCCAGCTCGTCGGCCAGGTGGAGCACCCGGGCGCGCGTCTGGGCGCTGACGCCCGGCCGGCCGTTGAGGGCATAGGACACCGACGCCTTCGAGATGCCGAGCTGGGCCGCGATGTCGCTGATCGTGATGCGCTCTCGGCGTGCGGTGCTCACGCTCGCCATCCTCTCAGGGTCGACCATCGACACAGGGCCGTACCGGTCGCATCGGTGCGCGCCCGTGGTGCCCGGTGCGCTCGGTGGGCTCGGTGGGCTCGGTGGGCTGGGTGGGCTAGGTGGGCTCGGACGACGACCCGGCTCACTCGAAGGGCGACGGGTCCCCCGCACCGACACGGCTGATCTCCGGGACGCCCGACGAGTAGTCGACGACCGTGGTCGGGACGGCCTCGCAGTCGCCGTCGACCACGACGTCTACCACGTGGTCGAGCTCGTCCTTCACCATCCACCCCTCGGTCATCGCGTCAGTCGTGCCGGGCAGGATGAGGGTGCTCGACAGCAGCGGCTCACCGAGAGCCTCAAGGATCGCCCGCGTCACGGCGTGGTCGGGCAGACGCACCCCGACGGTCCTCTTCTTCGGCTGCAGGAGCCGCTTCGGCACCTCCTTGGTGGCCGGGAGGATGAAGGTGTACGGCCCTGGGGTGGCAGCCTTGACGGCACGGAAGACGCGGTTGTCGATCTGCACGAGCTGCCCGAGCTGGGCGAAGTCGTGGCACACCAGCGTGTAGTGGTGGCGGTCGTCGAGGTGGCGGATCGCGGCAATCCGCTCCTTGCCCTCGGCGTTGCCCATCTGGCAGCCGAGGGCGTAGCCGGAGTCGGTTGGGTAGGCGATCAACGCCCCGGCACGCAGGCGGTCGACGACCTGCGCGATCGCGCGCGGCTGCGGGTCGTCCGGGTGGATGTCGATGAAACGGGCCACGGTCAGTCCTCTGCGGCTTCTCGGAGCGGGTCAGTCGCCGTCGGGAACGACGATGTTGAGCAGCATCGAGACGACCGAGACGATGATCGCGCCGAGCACGGCGGCCCAGAAGAAGCTGGACACGGCGAAGACGAGCCCGATGCCGGAGGCGATCCACGAGGTGAGCTCGAGCATCAGGGCGTTGACGACGACCGTGAACAACCCCAGCGTGAGCCAGATCAGCGGCAGGGAGAAGAGCTTCACCACCGGTTTGATGGCCGCGTTGACCAGACCGAAGACGAGGGCGATCAGGACCAGCGAGACGACCGTCGCGGTCCAGCTCGACTTCGGTGGGGTGAAGGTGATGCCCGAGACGACCGCCGAGGCCACCCAGAGGGCCACGGCGTTGACGCCGGTCTTGAGGGCCACCCGGGACAACGTACTCATGCCTCCATCCTGTCACGCAGGCTTCTCGGCGCTACCGTTCCTGCATGAGCGAGACGTCCGGCGGGCCGCCACTGACCGAGACCGAGCAGGTGCGGCTGCGGGCCGCCCTCGGTGAGCTCCCGGCATACGTGCCCGGGAAGCCGGCCGCTGCGGTGGAGGGGGTCGTGACCTACAAGGTCTCGAGCAACGAGAACCCCTACCCGCCGCTGGCGCGGGTGCAGGCGGTCATCGCCGACGCGGCGGGCCAGGTCAACCGCTACCCCGACATGGCGGTGACGCAGCTGTCGGCCCGCATCGCCCGGGCCGTCGGGGTGGAGCCGGCCCACATCGCGACCGGCACCGGGAGCGTGGCCGTCCTCGCCCACATCGTGCAGGCGACGTGTGACGCCGGCGACGAGGTGGTCTACGCGTGGCGCTCCTTCGAGGCCTACCCCATCGTCGTGGCGCTCGCGGGCGCGGTGTCGGTGCAGGTGGCGCTCGACGGCGACGCACGCCACCGGCTGGACGCGATGGCCGACGCCGTGACGGCCCGCACCAAGGTCGTCATCGTCTGCTCGCCCAACAACCCCACCGGCACGGCGGTGCACCGCGGCGAGCTGGAGGCCTTCCTGGCCCGGGTGCCGAGCTCGGTGCTGGTGGTGCTCGACGAGGCCTACCTCGAGTTCGTCGCGGACCCGGAGGCGCCCGACGCCGTCGACGTGTGGAGGGCCCATCCCAATGTGCTCGTGCTGCGCACCTTCTCCAAGGCCTACGGTCTGGCCGGCCTGCGGGTCGGCTACGCCGTGGCCCACCCGCGCATGGCCGCAGCGCTGCGACAGACGGCGACGCCGTTCGGGGTCAGCTCGGTCGCGCAGGCCGCGGCGGTGGCCTCGCTCGACGCGTACGACGAGCTGCGGGAGCGGGTCGAGGCGATCGTCGCCGAGCGCGCCCGAATCATGGCCACCCTCGAGGAGCAGGGCTGGAAGCTGCCGAGCAGCGAGGCGAACTTCGTGTGGCTCCCGCTGGGGCCCGACTCGGCAGCCTTCGCGCAGGCGTGCGACGACGCCGGCCTGGTCGTGCGCCGCTACGGCGACGACGGCGTACGGGTCACCGTGGCCGAGCCCGAGGCGAACGACCGGCTCCTCGAGGTCGCGGCGGCGTTCGGCGCGCGGTAGCCCACGCCGGGGAGCCTCGTACCCGGTCGAGGTCGACTCAGAGTCGGTGAGGTTGGCTGCCCCGGGGTCGAGGTCGACTCAGATTCGGTGAGGTTGGCTGCTGGTAGAACGGCAGTCAACCCCAGCGACTCGCAGTCAACCCCCTGCGCGGGAGCAGTCAACCCCAGCGGCTCGGAGTCAACCCCTCCCGGTCCGTCGGCCCGGTCCTGAGCGAGCCGAGAACCTGGTGGCCCGGTCCGTCGGTCAGGCAGTCCGGGCCGGGACGCGCGCACGGGCACGGTTGATCGCGGCCCTGATCCGTTGCGTGAGGGCGGGCAGGTCGTCGAGCTCGGCCCAGGTCACCCGTACGACCTCGTAGCCGAGCTCTCGCAGCCGGTCCTCGCGCTTCTTCTCCAGCCAGAGCACCTCCTGCGGAGTCACGCGGCGACCGTGTTGGTCGACCCGGTCGATGGTCCGGCCGTACTTGACCTTGCCGTCGAACTCGACGGCGACCATCACCCCGTCGACGACGAAGTCGACGAAGGCGTGGATCCCCGGCTCCCTCACCTCGAGCTGGGGCGTGACCTCGACCCCCATGGCATGCAACGCATGGCCCAGCCGCGTCTCGCCCGGTGACTCGCGTCGTCCGTCGGCCAGCTCGAGGACCGACAGGAGGCGTCTGGTGCGCGGGTGGTTCTCGACGGTCCTCGCGACGTCGCGCAGCTGCTCGGGCGTCGTGAGAAAGAGGCGCAGGGCCGCGTCGGCGGCGATGAGGGCCGCCAAGGGGCCGCTGGACTCGCCCACCTGCACGGCGGCCTTGGCGACAGTGACGCACTCGCCGTCGACCATGCCGGGTGGCACGACCCGACCGACCGACAGTCGTGGTCTGGTGCGGGTCGGGCCCGCCGTGAGACGACTGAGTCGCACGCGGCTCAGGTCGGCGTTGTAGACGGGCAGTCCCCGGAGCACGAGGGCGGAGTGGTACGACGCCACGGCCCGGCCTCCGTGGGCCGTCAGCATCGCCCGGGTCGCCAGCTCGTGGCGGTGCTCCTCGCTGGTCGGGGTCCCGAGGAAGAGCCAGCCCCGATCCAGCACGGTGAGCTCGCCGGCCCTGATCAGGCGAGCAGTTGCCCGCGCGTCGACCCCGCCACTGCGAAGCTTCGCGACGGGGATGATGCCGTGCTCGTCCACGGCAGCGGTCCAGGTGTTCATGCCCCCGAGGGTCGCGCAGATCGCGCCAACCACGGGAGGGTCACGCATCGGCCTGTGGACAAACCCCGCTATCCCCGGAGGTCGACTCAGAGTCTCTGCGCTCGGCTCCTGTTCTCACCGCAGCCGAGCGCAGAGACTCTGAGTCAACCTCCGCGCGGCCGACTCGTGCGGAGTGGGGCCCCTCGACCCGTTCACCGGGCACCCGGCAGGGTTGACCCCCGTCAACGCCGCTGGGGGAGATACATTGGCCGGAACGGCTCAACGGTGAGTGCGGTCACACCGCGTCCGCGCCTGCCATGCCCCGAAGCCTCGCGCTCCACGGTGACCCCGGGAGCGCCGGCCCGACAGGCCGGTCCGACCGACCGGCAGCAAGGAGTGACGGTGAGCGCAGCAGATGCCACGCCAGTACAGGCCAGGTCAGGTCAGGCCAGCGCAGCCGAGGCCACGGCAGCCGACCTCACCGCGGGGGTCCCCGCGGTCGGTGACGGTGGCCCCGAGATGATCCAGCTGCTGACCCCTGAGGGGCAGCGCGTCGAGGGTGGGACCGACGCAGCGAGCTACACGGCATACGTCGACGCCCTCACCGACGAGGAGCTGCGCTCGTTCTACCGCGACCTCGTGCTCATCCGCCGCGTCGACACCGAGGCGACCGCCCTCCAGCGCCAGGGCGAGCTCGGCATCTGGGCCAGCCTGCTCGGGCAGGAGGCGGCGCAGGTCGGCTCCGGTCGCGCGCTCAGCCCGCAGGACCACGCCTTTCCCACCTATCGCGAGCACGGCGTCGCGTGGTGCCGGGGCGTCGACCCGCTCAACCTCCTGGGCATGTTCCGTGGTGTCAACAACGGCGGCTGGGACCCCGAGGAGAAGAACTTCCACCTCTACACGATCATCATCGGCGCGCAGACCCTGCACGCCACCGGTTACGCCATGGGCATCCAGCGTGACGGCGCGGTCGGCACCGGCGACCCTGAGCGCGACGCCGCAGTCATCGCCTACTTCGGTGACGGCGCCACGGCCCAGGGCGACGTCAGCGAGGCCTTCACCTTCGCTGCGGTGACCAACGCCCCGGTCGTCTTCTTCTGCCAGAACAACCAGTGGGCGATCTCCGAGCCCAACGAGCGCCAGACCCGCATCCCGCTCTACCAGCGCGCCCGCGGCTTCGGCTTCCCGGGTGTGCGGGTCGACGGCAACGACGTGCTGGCCGTGTATGCCGTGACCAAGCACGCGCTCGAAGAGGCCCGTTCCGGTCAGGGCCCCTTCCTCGTCGAGGCCTACACCTACCGCATGGGGGCGCACACGACGAGCGACGACCCGACGAAGTACCGCGTCTCGGCCGAGGTCGAGGTGTGGAAGCTGCGCGACCCCATCGCCCGGTTCAAGGCGTGGCTGGCCCGCGAGGGAAAGGCCGACTCGACCTTTTTCGAGGCGGTCGAGACGCAGGCCGAGGAGCTCGCGGTCCACGTGCGGCGAGGCACACTCGAGATGCCCGACCCCGACGGCGCCTCGATGTTCGACCACGTCTACGCCGAGCCCCATCCGCTGCTGGCCGCGGAGAGGGACCAGTTCGTCGCCTACCAGGGCTCGTTCGAGGGAGCGCACTCATGACCCAGCTGACCATCGCCAAGGCCCTGACGAACGGTCTTCGCGCCGCCATGGAGAAGGACCCCAGGGTCGTGCTCATGGGCGAGGACATCGGCAAGCTCGGTGGCGTCTTCCGGGTCACCGAGGGCCTGCAGAAGGACTTCGGTGAGGAGCGGGTGATCGACACCCCGCTCGCCGAGGCCGGCATCGTCGGCACGGCGGTCGGCCTCGCCCTGCGCGGCTACCGACCCGTCGTCGAGATCCAGTTCGACGGCTTCGTCTACCCCGCCTTCGACCACATCGTCAGCCAGGTGGCCAAGATGCGGGCCCGCAGCCTCGGCACGGTCGCGATGCCGATCGTCATCCGCATCCCCGTCGGCGGCGGCATCGGTGCGGTCGAGCACCACAGCGAGTCCAACGAGGCCTACTTCACCCACACCGCCGGGCTCAAGGTCGTCTGCGTATCCAACCCGGAGGATGCCTACTGGGGCATCCAGCAAGCCATCGAGACCGACGACCCCGTGGTCTTCTACGAGCCCAAGCGCCGCTACTGGGACAAGGGTGAGGTCGGCATCGACGCGCCCACCCGCGGGCTCTGGTCGGCGGCCGTCGCGCGCGAGGGCACCGACTGCACCGTCGTCGCCTACGGCCCGATGGTCAAGACGTGCATGCAGGCCGCCCAGGCCGCCGCCGAGGAGGGCCGCAGCCTCGAGGTCATCGACCTGCGCTCACTGAGCCCGCTCGACCTCGACACCCTTTGCACGTCGGTCGAGAAGACCGGTCGCATGGTCGTCGTGCACGAGGCCTCGACCAACGGCGGGCTCGGCGCCGAGATCGCCGCGGCGGTCACCCAGCGCAGCTTCCACCACCTGGAGGCACCGGTGTTGCGGGTGGGGGGCTACAACCTGCCCTACCCGCCCAGCCGGCTCGAGGAGGAGTTCCTCCCCGACCTCGACCGCGTGCTCGATGGCGTCGACCGCTCACTGGCTTACTGAGAGAAGGGGATTCACGACATGGCTGTCCAGAGTTTCCGCCTGCCCGACCCCGGTGAGGGTCTTACCGAGGCCGAGGTCGTCACCTGGCGGGTCGCCGTCGGCGACACCGTCAAGGTCAACGACGTGGTCGTCGAGATCGAGACGGCGAAGTCGCTCGTCGAGCTGCCCGTGCCCTTCGCCGGCACGGTGACCGGGCTCCTGGTCGACGAGGGGTCGACCGTCGAGGTCGGCACGCCGATCATCACCATCGAGGACGGCGTCGGGGGTGCAGCGCCCGCTCCCGGCGCGGCACCCGGGTCGGCCGCGCCCGCCGTCCCTCCCACCGTCGCCGACGAGCCCTCTACCCAGCGGGCGCAGGAGCCCGGCATGGTCGGGTCGCCGGCGCCCAAGCTCGAGGCGGCTGCGGCTGACGCTGCCAACGAGAGTGCGGGCAACGGCATCGAGGAGGGCAAGATTGGTGGCACCACGTCGACCGGCCGCACGGCCGTCCTCGTGGGTTACGGCGTCAAGCAGACCGAGGCCAAGCGGCGGCCGCGCAAGGCGGTGCCCGGCATACCGGACGCCCCCGCCCCTGCCTCCGGTATGCCGTCTGCCCCCGCCGCGTCCGGGCCTGCAGCGTCTGCGGTGGAGCCGAGCGAGGCCCCCGTCGGCCCGGTCGCCGCCCGGGTGGAACCGGTCGCGCCAGCAACGGTGAGCGCCCAGATCCGGGCGCTGGCCAAGCCGCCGGTCCGCAAGCTGGCCAAGGACCTCGGTCTCGACCTGCGCGACATCATCCCGACGGGCGTGGGCGGCATCGTCACCCGGGCCGACGTGGAGGCCCACGTCTCCGAAGCGGCCCCGTCGCCCCAGGTCGACGATCGTCGAGGGACGGCACCGACGACCGAGCGGGAGACCCGCGTCCCGGTCAAGGGCGTGCGCAAGATGACCGCGCAGGCCATGGTCGGCTCGGCCTTCACGGCGCCTCACGTGACGATGTTCAACACCATCGACGTCACCGCGACGATGCAGCTCGTGGCCCGGCTCAAGGGCGACCGCGAGTTCCGCGAGGTCAAGGTCACGCCGATGCTCGTGCTGGCCAAGGCCCTGCTCGTGGCCATCCGCCGCAACCCGGGGGTCAACGCGGTCTGGGACGAGGAGGCGCAGGAGATCGTGGTCAAGGGCTACGTCAACCTCGGGATCGCGGCGGCGACCCCGCGCGGGCTCGTCGTGCCCAACATCAAGGATGCCGACGCGATGTCGATGCTGCACCTCGCGCAGGAGATCGGCACCCTCACCGAGACCGCGCGGGCCGGCCGCACCCAGCCGGCGCAGATGAGTGGCGGCACGATCACCATCACCAACGTCGGCGTCTTCGGCGTCGACACGGGCACCCCGATCATCAACCCCGGTGAGAGCGCCATCATCGCCTTCGGCGCGGTCAGGAAGCAGCCGTGGGTGGTGACCGACGCGGCGGGCGACGACCAGCTCACCATCCGCCAGGTGACGACGCTCGCGGTCTCCTTCGACCACCGGCTCATCGACGGCGAGCTCGGCAGCCGCTTCCTCGCCGACCTGTCGGCACTGCTCGAGGACCCCAGTCGCGGGCTCGTCTGGGGCTGAGGCGGTCGCCACCTCTCGAGGACCCTCGAGAAGTGGCGACTGGTCGGGCCCGGCGGTCGCCCCAAGCTCGATGACCTTCGAGGAAGGGTGACTGGTCGGGTCGTGCCGGTCAGGCGCTCCCGTCGCCGGGGGTCGGCGCAGGAGCCGCGCGCTGGCGGGGCGTCACTCGACCCCGGGCACGACCCGCATGTCGCGCACGGCCCCACCGTCGAGGGCGGCGAGCGCCTCCTGGTAGGCGGGGCTGTCGTGCGCGGCCCGGGCGGCGTCCACCGAGTCGAAGCGGATGACGACGGTGCGGGTCGCCTCCCCGGACTCGTACGTCTGCTCGGGCAGGCCGCGGGCCACGAAGGTGCCCCCGTTGCCCGTCAGGGCGGGCCCCGCGAGCTCGGCGTAGGCCGCGACCTTGGCTGCGTCGGTGATCTCACGGTAGATGCTGATCCAGTAGGCGCTCATGGCCCCATCCTCGCCGACCCGGGTTCCGCTCACGACAGCAGCGTCGCCACCCGGCGGGCGACCGCCTCCATGCCCCGGGCGTTCGGGTGGAACGACGCCGGGATGCGCGCGGGTGCCGTCTCGAAGCCAAAGACGAAGGGCTCGGCCGAGCCGAGCGCGTGGCCGCGGCTCAGCGTGCTCGCGCGGACGAGCTCGGCCCCGGTGCGGGACGCCGCCTGGTCGAAGGCGGTCTCGAGGGCGGACTGGATCCGCAGGAAGGTGGCGAGGTCGTCGAGGTCGAAGGGCGCCGCGTCAGCGCTGGCCTCGTCGACCACGGTCAGGTAGTCGACGAGGACGACACGGGCCGCGGGGGCGGCACGCCGGGCGGCCTCGACGACCTGCACCAGTCCCTCGGCCGCAGCGGCGAGGGACGAGGGGGTCGGCTCAGCGACACCCGCCCCCAGCTGCTGCTCCAGGACGGCCACCATCGGGTGGCCGGGGTCGTGCCGACGCCACGAGGCCGAGAGCATCGACCCCAGGAACTGCAGGTCGTTGCCGCCTGCAGTGACCGTCACGACGTCGGTGCCAGCCGGGAGCCCGGCCAGCTGCGGGGCGAACGTCGTGCCGTCCATCGTCACCTGCGGGGTGTGCAGGATGCTCGCCGTCGTCGCACCCGACACCGTGAGGTCGACGAGGGCGGCGCCGAGCTGCAGGGCCAGCAGGTGGGGGTAGTTGCGGCGGGAGCGCAGGGCGGCGACGTCGTCGTACGGCGGCAGCCCCGGGCCGGCGGCGAACGAGCTGCCGAGGGCGGCGAGCAGGAGGGGAGAGGGCACGAGCGATGCTCTCACCAACGGTCGCACGCAGCCACCGACTTGGACACCGGCGCCCGCAGGGGCGACACTTCGAGGGGCCGACAGCTCGGCCACCCATCTCGCAAGGAGTCCAGACGTGCTGCGCGCCTACCGGCCGCTCCTGACCGTCCCCGGTGCGAGGCGCTTCGTGGTCGGCGCCTCACTCGGCCGGGTCGCGGTCGCGATGTTCGGCATCTCGGTCGTCGTCATGGTCGCCCGCCGTGAAGGCTCCTATGCCCTCGCAGGGGCGGTCTCCGCCGTGGGCCTGCTCACCGTCGCGCTCGCCGCTCCCGTCATCGGTGGTTTGGTCGACCGCTACGGCCAGCGCCGGGTGGCGTTGCCGCTGGTCGGCTTCTCCACCCTCATGCTGGCGGCGATGGTCGTCTGCTCGGTGATCCGAGCGCCGGTATGGACCCTCTGCGTCACCTACGCTCTCTCCGGAGGGGTGGCGAGCCTCGGCACCATGAGCCGCGCCCGCTGGAACACGGCCTTCCGCGGCGAGCCCTCGACGCTGCACGTGGCCATGTCGTTCGAGCAGGTGCTCGACGAGCTGGGGTTCGTCGTGGCTCCGGCGCTCGCCGTGGTGCTCAGCACGACCTTCCTGCCCGAGACGGGCGCGATCGTCGCCGGCCTCGGCTTCCTCGTCGGCACCCTGCTCTTCTGCTCGGCGCGCGAGAGCGAGCCGCCCGTGGTCGCCCACGTCGACCGACCCGGAGGCGTCGCGGTCAGCCGCCCGGGGCTGCTGGTCGTCGCGGCGGTGATGACCCTCACGGGCATGCTCTTCGGCAGCAACGAGGTGGTCACCGTCGCCGTCGCCGACGCCGCCGGCCACGAGAACGTCGCCTCGGTGGTGCTCGGTCTCTTCGCCCTCGGCTCGGCGGTGTCGGGCCTGGTCTTCGGCACCCGCAGGTTCCGCTCGGGCGTGGTGACGCAGCTGGTCGTCGGGGTCGGGCTGATGGCCCTGCTCGAGCTGCCGGTGATCCTGGCCTCCGCGCATCTCTGGTCCCTCGCGGCGGTCATGCTCGTGGCGGGCGTCGCCACCGCCCCCACCCTCATCACCAGCATGGGCCTGGCCCAGCGGCTCGTACCGCCGGCCATGCTCAACGAAGGCATGACGGTGGTGCTCACCGGGCTCGTCGTCGGGGTCTCGAGCGGCTCGGCGCTCGGGGGCGCCGCGGTCGAGGCCCTCGGCCCCCGGCAGGCGTATGCCGTGCCCGTCGTCGCCGGGGTCGGCGCCTTCGTGCTCGCCCTGCTCGGCGCGCGCTCCCTGGTCCGGGCCGAGCAGGCCGTCGGTCGCGTGGTCGTCCCGACGCACGACGGGGAGGGGGTGCACCCGGAGCAGGACGCGGCGCTGGTCGAGGTACCGGTCGAGCTGCTCGTCGACCTGCCGGTGACCGTGCCCGGCGAGGCCTCAGGCCTGCGGGGCGACCAGGCGGTGTAGGGAGAGCCGCGCCACCTCGGGGTAGCCCAGGGCGATGGGCGCGACGGCGTCGACGGTCAGCGTGGTGACCGACCCGAAGTCTCCCTCGGCCAGCCGCACGCCGTGCTCGAGGCGGGCGGTGAGGGGTCCGACACCGACCGTCCACGCCCACGTGTGCGCCCGCTCGTCGACGCTCTCGATGCGGAACGTGACGAACGCCCCGGCCACCCCACGCACGATCCCGGTGACGCCGGGAGCGATCCGGGGGGCCGTCGCCTCGACGCTGCGGATGGGCGGCGACCACGTGTGCCAGGCCGAGATCACGGCGTAGCGCTCCCACGCCTCGGAGACCGAGGCGGGGCCTGACACCTCGATGGTCCGTCGCACGAGGCTCACCGTACCTGCGCCCGCCCCCCTTGCGTCGGTCAGGTCACCCGGGTGACC
>JALYVC010000182.1 GCA_030853445.1 Actinomycetota bacterium
GAGATGGCCCGGATCGAACGCCGCCTCGCCCGGCTCGCCGACGACGAGGCCAGGTTGCACGCGGACCTGGTGGCCCAGGCGTCGGATCACGAGGCGGTGCTGGCTCTGGACGCCCGGCTGCGCGCCCTCGTCGACGAGCGAGACGGGTTGGAGATGGAGTGGCTCAGCGGCGCCGAGCAGGTGGGCTGAGCGCTGGGTCACCTGCTGACCGCGGGATAGGTTTGACGTCATGGCAATGTCCCTGCACCACGTCCAGGTCTCGTGCCCGGCAGGCTCGGAGAACGCGCTGCGCGCGTTCTACGTCGGCGTGCTCGGGATGACCGAAGTGGCCAAGCCTCCCGCGTTGCTGGCCCGTGGCGGGGTCTGGTTCCGGGGCGGGGACATGGCAGGGGCGGCGGAGATCCACTGCGGTGTCGAGGAACCCTTCGCACCCGCCCGCAAGGCCCACCCGGGGGTGGCCGTGGACGATGTGGACGCGCTGGCCGCAGCGGTCTCGAGCGCCGGGGGGGACGTGCGCTGGGACGACCAGATCGTCGGGCTGCGGCGGTTCCACACCGAAGACCCGGTCGGCAACCGCCTCGAGTTCCAGCAGGCTTCCTGACCCGTCTGGGCTCGGTGGAGATGCCCACGCCAACCTCGCATCTGCACAAGTTGTGGCACGATCGACCGATGTCGAAGTGGACACCGCGCGGTCGACGTGCTCGTAGGCATACCGCTCGTTATGCTGCCGGGTTGGCTCTGGCTACGGCACTCGCGGGCTGCATCGGTTCCTCCTCGCCACCTGGGGGGACCTCCGCCGGGTCGGTCAGCCAGTCCTCCTCGGCCGGCTCCACCGGCGCGCTGCCGACCGCCGCAAGCCCGTCGTCAACGTCGAGTGGGCCTCCGACCAGTGCCATGGGACGACGGTGTGGACGGCCTGATGTCGAGGCGACCAACGAGACTGTCGACGGCCCGGATGGAGAAAGGCTGGCCTTGGCGTCCGTCGGGACTGGGGCCACCGTTGCGCTGCTGCTGCACCAGACCGACCGGATCGGGTCCTGCGGTTGGTGGCCTTATGCCAACTTGTTGGCGCAGAACGGAATTCGCGCGGTGATGCTGGACTTCTGCGCCTACGGCAAGTCCACCTGCGACACCTCCAGGCCGTGGGCAGGCGACTACGTCGACCAGGTGGTGCGGTCCGTCGCCCAGCTGCGCGCCGGTGGGGCGACGCGCGTGACGCTGGTCGGCGCGTCTATCGGTGGCACCGTGGCATCGCTCGCCGCTACCCCGGCCAAGGCCGACGCGGTCGCGAACCTGAGCGGCTTCGGGTTCGGCTCCATGATGACCGGGCCTTCGATCGCCGCGCTCACGGTGCCGGTCCTGGGGGTGGGGTCGCACAGTGAGGAAAGCGACAGCGTGAACCTGCAGTCTCAGGTCGCTGGATCGGCGAGCCCGACGAAGCGGTTCGTGTGGGAGGAGTCGGGCCATGGTTGGTCGCTCGTCTTCGACGGCCCGTTTGCCGACTCGCCGCCCAGCGCCGTCGGTCGCACCGTCATGGGCTGGGTCAAGGGCGACTACACGATCTGAACCGGCCTCCGGGTCGCTCAGGTGTCGAACCGCTCCAACACCGAGCGGAGCAGGCCCGCCAGGGTGTCTCGGTCGCGTGCCGGCAGCCCTGCCAGCAGGCCTCGTTCGCGATCGAGCAGCTCGGCGAGGGCGGCGTCGACGACGTCGCGTCCCTCACCGGTCAGGGCGACGATGACCCCGCGGCGGTCGTGCGGGTCGGGGCTGCGCGCAACGAAGCCGCGCGCTGCAAGGCGGTCGATCCGGTTGGTCATCGTGCCGGATGTGACGAGGGTCTGGGTGACCAGCCGGCCGGGCGAGAGCTGGTAGGGCTCCCCGGAGCGCCGCAGTGCCGAAAGCACCTCGAACTCCCAGAGCTCGAGACCTCGCTCCGCGAATGCGGTGCCGCGGGCCAGATCGAGCAGCCGGGCCAGGCGCGAGACGCGGGACAGCACCTCGAGGGGCGCGACATCGAGGTCGGGTCGCTCGCGCGCCCACGCCGCAACGATGCGGTCGACCTCGTCACCGGACGAGACGGAGGGGTCGCTCACCTTGCGAAGTCTACGCACCGTCAAGTATCTTGATATCAAGATACTTGCTGGACTCGAGGAGGGGCGATGACGTGGGACCCCCGGCAGTACGCGCTGTTCGGTTCCCATCGCGGCCGCCCCTTCGCTGACCTGCTCGCCCGGGTCGGCGCCGCCGATCCCGCCGTCGTCGTCGACCTAGGGTGCGGTGACGGCCCGCTCACGCTCGGGCTCACGACCCGGTGGCCAGGCGCTCGGGTGGTCGGCATCGACTCCTCACCCGAGATGCTCGAGGCCGCGCGTGGTCACGACGGGCAGAACCGGGTCGAGTGGGTTCAGGACTGTGCCGAGGACTGGGACCCGGCCTCGGTCGGGGCACCGGTCGACGTCCTCGTCACGAACGCCACCCTTCAGTGGGTGCCTGGCCATCTCGACCTGATGACTATCTGGCTCGACGCCCTGGCGCCGGGCGGCTGGTTCGCTATGCAGGTGCCGACGAACTTCGACGCACCCTCGCACGCCTTGATGCGTGAGGTGGCGGCGCGGCATACCCGATCCGCCGACCTGCTCCCTCGGTTGAAGCGTGCGGCCGACGTCGCCGACCCGGGCACCTACCTCCGGACCCTGGCGACGGCCGGTCTGGAGCCCGACGTCTGGGGCACCACCTATCAACATGTCCTGGATCCCATTGGGGCACAACGGTCTCCGGTGCTCGAGTGGGTCACGGGTACGGGCCTGCGACCGGTTCTCGACGTACTCACGGACCGGGCCGAGCGGCAGGCATTCCTCGACGACTACGCAGCCGAGCTCGACCGCGCGTACCCACGCGAGGCATACGGGGTGGTCCTCGGTTTCTCTCGGCTCTTCGCCATCGGGCACAAGCCGGGCTGAGTATGCCGCCGGCCGGCCTCGGTCAGCGGCGCTCGGAGAGGCGGGGCTTGGCCTCCAAGCCACTGAGCCCGTTCCAGGCGAGGTTGATGAGGTGGGCGGCCACGTCGGCCTTCTTGAACTTGCGGGAGTCGAGCCACCACTGCCCCGTGAGGGCGACCATGCCGACCAGCATCTGCGCATAGATGGGCGCGGTCTTGGGGTCGAGCTTGCGCGACTTGAACTCTGCGGCGAGCAGATGCTCGACCTGGGTCGCGACGTCGCTGATCAGGCTGGCGAAGTTGCCGGTCGACTGCCCGGCGGGGGAGTCTCGCACGAGGATCCGGAAGCCGTCGGTCGAACCCTCGACGTAGTCCAGCAGCGCGAGGGCGGCGGCCTCGAGCAGCCCGCGGGGGGTGGTCTCGGCGCGCAGCGCCTCGGTGATCCCGTCGAGGAGCGCGCGGATCTCGCGGTCGACGACCACGGCATACAGACCCTCCTTGCCGCCGAAGTGCTCGTAGACCACGGGTTTGGACACGTTGGCCTTGGCGGCGATCTCCTCGACCGAGGTGGCCTCGAAACCCTTGTCGGCGAACAGCTTCGCCCCCACCTCGAGGAGCTGCTCGCGCCGCTGTGGACCCGTCATCCGGGACCGTCCGCCGGAGCTGCTCTCGCGTGGGCTCATCCCCCATTGTGCGGCGCGCGGCGGGCGGTGCCGCGTCGGGCGGCTAGCGTGATGCTGGTGACGGTCCGGACACCTCGTGGGTATGCGTGGGTGGCGGCTGCCGCTGTCTCGCTGACGTTGGCCTGCTCCGGGTGCGGGACCCAGCTCGCCTCGACCGTGAACCCGCCTACCGTTGCCAGCTCCACCTCCCCGACCGTGGCCGTGACCGCACCACCCGCCGGGGAGACTCTGGCCGCTCCTCCGTTGTTCTCAGCCGCACCGGGCCCGGCCTCTGCGACGGCTGCGCCCCCAGTGACCATCACGCCCGTTGCTGGTTCGACCCCGAGTCGGTCGACACCCATGCCGGCTCCCTCGACCCCTGCGTCGGCCGCGAAGCCGGCACCCGCTTCGGGACCGGTCGGACGATCCGACGCCGCCTCCACCGCCCCAGCCGCTGGCGCGGTACGGATGGTCCAGGCGCCGATCCCCTTTCCGGACAGCCGGAAGCAGGAGATGGCGGCGTACTCGTTGCGCCACTACGGCACCGCCAGCTGGCAGCTGACCCCGACGATGGTGGTGCTGCACTACACAGCCGGGGGTACGGCTGCCTCGACCCGCAACGTCTTCTCCGCTGACACCCCGAACGCTGGAGAGCTGCCCGGCACCTGCGCGCACTTCGTCGTAGACAAGGACGGGACGGTCTACCAGCTGGTGCCCACGACGGTCCGGTGCCGGCACACGATCGGTCTGAACGACCAGGCCATCGGCATCGAGATGGTCCAGGAGGC
>JALYVC010000187.1 GCA_030853445.1 Actinomycetota bacterium
CTGACCCCACCCCGCGCGACGAACACCTGCGACGGGGCGTTGATCCAGATCTCCTCGACCGCCGGGTCGTCGAAATACCGTTGCAACGGGCCGTAACCCGCCACCGTGTCCATCACCGACTTGTGCACCTCACCGAGGTCGCCGAGGGTCGGCATCCCCCCGTGCATCGACCGGTCGTCGTAGTCGGCGACCACCTCACGCACCAGCGCCCCGATCTCGACCAGATGACGCGCCGGATCCAGCCCGGAGCGCCGGATCAGCTCACGAACCTCACCCTCGACCACCCGCACCGCGTCGGACACGACGACCCCTGACCACTCGACCGATGACTGCCCGGACCCCCGCAGGCGACGAGCGCACCGTCGCCCGTCGGCAACATCGTAGACAGCAAGGCGCGCCCATGGACCCGGACGAGCGCCCGCCTGTGGACAACCGGGCGGCCGCCTCCCTGGCCCCGCCCGGCTGGTTCCCGTCACCCCCTCCTGCCCGGTGGGGTGGGCCGGGTGCGTTCACCCGACGACAGGCGCCTCGGTGTCGAGGGTCGGTGTCGGACGCCGGACCCCGTCGGGACTGAGCCCCTGCGTCCCGAGGTCGCCTCCGAAGGCAACGTCGTGGGTGCCCCGCAGGACCATGGACGCCCGCAGGACGACCGACTGGGCGGGGCGGCTCGGGTCGGCGATCTGGGACACCAGCAGCCGGGCCGCCACGTCAGCCATCGCCCCCAGGTCGACCTTCGTCGTGGTGAGGTCGAGCATCGGCCACGACGACATCGGGATGTCTCCGAAGCCGACCAGGGTGAGCTCCTGGGGGACCCTGACGCCCTGCACGAAGGCTTCGTTGAGGGCGCCAAGGGCGATCACGTCGTTGCCGCAGTAGATCGCGGTGGGTGGCCGGGCCGCACCCATCAGCCGCCGCAGCCCGACCCGACCCGTCTCGGCAGCGAAGGGGCCGCGCAGCTGCAGTGCCGGGTCGCACGCGATCCCGGCACTGGCGAGCCGCCGAATGAAGCCCAGGCCGCAGTCCCTGCCCGTACTGGTCTCCGCCGGCCCGAGAAGGGTGCCAATCCGTCGGTGCCCCAGGGAGATCAGCAGGTCGGCCGTGTCCGCGCCGACGCGGAGGGTGTCGACGCAGCAGACGTCGCAGTCGGCACCGTCCACGGTGCGGTGGATCAGGACGCACGGCATACCGCGGTGTCGCAGCTCCTCCGGGAGCTTGCTGTCCACCGCCGAGGTGGTCAGGGCCACCCCGTCGAGCGAGCCGTCGAGCAGGGGCTCGATCGCGAGGGGCTGGTCCCCCCGGTCGGTGATGAAGATGGTGCGGTACCCGTGCATGGCGAAGGCCTCGGCGAGCAGGCCCGGCAGCGCGGCGTAGAAGGGGTTCGTCAGCTCTGAGCTGACGACGCCGATCTTGCTGGCCTGGCGAGTCGCCAGCGCCCGCCCGGTCTCGCTCGCGATGTACCCCAGTGTCTTGGCCGCCTGACGGACCCGGGCCCGGGTGGCCTGAGAGACCCCCGGCTGGTCGCGGAGCGCGCGCGACACCGTTGGTTGCGAGACCCCGGCCAGCCGCGCCACGTCGTGACTCGTGATGGCCATGCCTTTTCCCCTCCGACACCCTTGACATGCATACGTATGCGGTCGAGTCTCACTTGTGACGGAGCCAGAGGCAACACACGACGAGGAACCCTCCCCGTCCCCTACGCGAGGCTGCACGACGACGACGTCGTCGACGGCTGCCCTCCACATCGTTCTCGGTGACGGACCGGCGTGTCTACCCACACCGGCGCTGCCGAAAGAACCGCACCCACTGGAGGACTCGATGACCGGAACGGCACCGTGAAACCCGCCGCGTTCACCTACGCTGCCCCCACGACCCTGAGTGAGGCGCTCGACCTGCTGGCCGAGCACGCTGACGACGACACGCGTCTGCTCGCGGGGGGCCAGAGCCTGGTCCCCCTGATGAACTTCCGGCTCTCTCAGCCGGACGTCGTCATCGACCTGCGGCGGGTCACCGAGATCGCCCGCATCGACGTCGACAGCGACTCGGTGAGCATCGGCGCCATGGTCCGCATGTCGCAGGCTGAGGCCAGCGACGACGTGGCCCGGGTGGCGCCGATGATGCGGCAGGCTCTGCGTCACGTCGCGCACCGGTCGATCCGCAACTCCGGCACGGTCGGCGGCAGCGTCGCCCACGCCGACCCGGCCGCGGAGCTCCCCGCGGTGATGCTCGCCCTCGGGGCGCAGATCCTCGTCACGGGCCCCGGCGGCGAGCGAGCCATCCCGGCCGGCGACTTCTTCGTCGGCCCCTTCACCACGAGCCTGTCGGCCGACGAGATCCTCACGGGAGTCCGCATCACGCGCCGACCGGGTGGACAGAGCTTCGGCGAGTTCGCGAGGACCCACGGCAGCTTCGCGCTGGTCGGCGCCGGGGTGGACCTCTCGCTCTCGGAAGGACGGGTGGACCGCATCGCCATCGCGCTGAGCGGCGTGGGGAGCACGCCGGTGCGGGCGTGGGTGGCGGAAGGGATCCTGCTGGGCGCCCTGCCCGACGACGAGACGGTCGGGCGGGCCGCGACGGCGGCCAGCGAGGAGATCCGACCGGCTCCCGACGTGCACGGGTCCTCGCAGGCGCGCCGAGAGATCACCCACGCGTACGTCCAACGCGGCATCGAGGCCGCGCTGCAGGCATGTTCGGCGAAGGAGGGTCAGGGATGAGTCGTCACAGCGTCACGATGACGGTCAACGGGCGCGAGCGGACCATCGAGGTCGACTCCCGCAAGCTGCTGGTCGACGCGATCCGCGAGGACCTGGGACTGGTCGGCACCCACGTCGGGTGCGAGCACGGGGTCTGTGGCACCTGCACCATCCTGCTCGACGGTCGCAGCGTGCGCTCCTGCATCAGCTTCGCCGTGCAGGCCGACGGAGCCGAGATCAGGACGGTCGAGGGCCTCGCCGACGGCCAGACGATGCACCCGCTGCAGGACGAGTTCTGGGAGAAGCAGGGCCTGCAGTGCGGCTACTGCACGCCCGGGATGCTGATGCGGGCGGTCGAGCTGCTCGAGGACAACCCTGATCCCAGCCCCGACGAGATCAGGGAGGGCATCTCCGGCAACCTGTGCCGGTGCACGGGGTACCAGTACATCGTCGAGGCCGTCGGTGCCGCCGCTGTGCGGATGCGCGCCGCGAACAGCGACGCCACGGACAGCGAAGGGACCCCCTCATGACCACGACCGACCGCGAGGCGGCCGCCCCGCCCGTCCGCGAGCACAAGGCCGAGCGCACCTGGGTGGGCAAGTCCATCCGCAAGGTCGAGGACCCCAAGTTCCTGCGTGGGCGAGGCGGCTACATCGGAGACCTCACCGTGCCCGGAATGCTGCACCTCGCGGTCCTGCAGAGCACCGAGGCCCATGCCCGGATCGTTCGGATCGACGCCACGGCAGCCCGGTCGGCACCCGGCGTCCACGCGGTCATCACCGGAGCCGAGGCCGCTGAGCTCACCGAGCCGCTGCCCGACTTCGGTCCCGACCCCGCCTCGCACACGTGGCGTTGTCTCGCCGTGGACAAGGTCCGCTACGTCGGGGAGGGGGTCGCGGTGGTGGTGGCCGACGACCGCTACCTGGCCGAGGACGCCCTGCAGCTGATCGACGTCGAGTACGAGACGCTCCCACCGGTGGTGGACCCGGAGCGGGCTCTGGACGCCGACGCGGCCCTCGTCCACGAGGCGCTGGGGTCCAACCTGGCCTACGAGCGCACCTTCGACTTCGGAGAGGTCGACGCCGACTTCGACGGTGCCGACGTCATCATCAAGGACCGGCTGCGGTGGCACCGGTCAGGCGGCCAGCCCCTGGAGACCGTCGGAGCGCTCGCCGACTTCGACTACGGCACCGGCGACATGACCATCCACACCAACTCGCTGAGCTTCACGAGCTACCTGTTCATGGTGGCGGGCTCCCTCAAGGTCGCGACGAACAAGCTCGACATGCGGCCGGTCCCGGCTGGTGGGAGCTTCGGCTCGAAGCTGTTCGCCACGAAGGTCGCGATCCTCGCCGGGATGGCCTCCAAGGTCGTCGGGCGTCCGGTGCGCTACCTCGAGGACCGCTTCGAGAACATGTCCAACTGCGACCACCACGGGTCGGACCGGGTCTACGACGTCGAGCTGGCGGTGATGCGCGACGGCACGATGAAGAGCCTCAAGATCGACGTCATCGACGACTACGGCGCCTACGTGCAGTTCGGGGTCGGGCACCACGGCAACGCCCTGGCGCAGGTGGTGGGCCCCTACCTGATCGGCAGCGTGCGCTACCACGTCCAGGCCGTGCTGACCAACAAGAACCAGCAGGGCGCCTACCGCGGCTTCGGCTCGGAGGTCAACAACTGGATGCTCGAGCAGATGGTCGACAAGGCGGCGCGCGAGCTCGGACTCGATCCCGCGCAGATGCGCCGGGACAACTTCATCACCGAGTTCCCCCACTTCATCCCCACGGGCAACGTCTACGACTCCGGCAGCTACGGCAAGGTGATGGACAAGGCCCTCGAGCTCATCGACTACGACCACTGGCGCGCCGTCCAGGCGCAGGCCCGTGAGCAGGGTCGCTACATCGGGATCGGGCTGATCTCGGCCCAGGAGCGGTCGGTGTTCTCCGCCACCGAGTTCTGGTTCTGGTTCGACGAGCCGGCTGCGCCGGTGACCTCGATGCCCGAGAGCATCAGCCTCAAGGTCGACGCGACCGGCGGGATCGCGGCGACGCTCTACTCCCAGGCGGCCTGGGGCAACTCCCCCGAGACCATGGTCGCCCAGCTGGTGGCCGAGGAGTTCGACTGCGACCCGCACGACGTCTCCATCAGCTACGCGGGTAGCCGCAACGGGCTGCCGGCCACGGGGCCCGGGGGGTCTCGGACCACCGTGATGCTCGCCGGTGCGGTGGAGGGCGCCACCAAGAAGATCAAGGACAAGGCCCGCGCGGCGGCTGCGCACATGCTGGAGGCCAACCCCGACGACCTCGAATGGGTCGACGGCGGCTTCTCGGTCGAGGGCGCCCCCGACCAGCGCAAGACCCTGGCCGAGATCGCCGTCGCGCTGCACCTGTTCAAGCACTCGTTCCCCGACCACCTGGAGTCGGGGTTGGAGGAGTCCAAGGTCTACGACCACCCCTACACCACGATGCCGTCGGCGGACCGCACGGACCTGGGGGTCTTCTACCCCTTCATGGGACACGCCTGCCACATCCCGGTCGTGGAGGTGGACCCCAGGACCGGGAACGTCACCTTCCTCGACTACGCAGCGGTCCACGACTGCGGGACCCTGGTCAACCCCCGCTCGCTCGCCGGCCACATCCTGGGGGGAACCGCCCAGGGAATCGGCACGGCCCTGCACGAGGAGTTCGTCTACGGAGCCGACGGGCAGCTGGTCAGCGGCAGCCTCCTCGACTACCTCATGCCGACGTCGATGGAGATGCCGCCGATGAAGATCGGCCACGTCGAGACGCCGTCGCCCTACACCCCCCACGGGATCAAGGGCGGCGGGGAGGGCGGGCGGATGATGGCGCCGGCGGCCATCAACGTGGCCGTCAACGACGCCCTGGCACCGCTCGGGGTCCGCCTGACCGAGCTGCCGATGTCTCCCGACCGCATCCTCGCGGCGGTCCGGGCCGCCCAGAAGGAGCGCTGAGTGGACGAGCGTGTCGCCGTCGTGACCGGCGCCAACCGCGGCCTCGGACGGGCCATCGCCGTCGCCCTGGCGCGCACCGGCATGAGGGTGGCGGCCACCGCTCGAGACCCCGCGTCGTTGTCGGGCACGGTCGAGGAGATCGAGTCCGCGGGCGGCGAGTGCTGGGCCCTTCCCTGCGACGTCGACGACGAGGACTCGGTCTCCCGGCTGGCCGCGGAGGTGGGCGCGCGAGCGGCCGCGCACGGCGCCACGGTGCACACGGTGGTGGCCAATGCCGGGGTCGCCGGCCCGACGGCGCCCCTGCACGAGGTGAGCCTGGCGCAGTGGCGCTCGTGCCTGGCCACCGATCTGGACGGGGTCTTCCTGACCTTCAGGGCCTTCATACCGGCGCTGATCGAGTCTCGTGGGGGGTCGCTGATCGCCATCTCCTCGATGACCGGCAAGCGGCCCCTGCTCGGGCGCACGCCCTACGCCAGCGCGAAGATGGGGGTGCTGGGGCTGGTGCGCAGCCTGGCCACCGAGCTCGGTCCCTACGACGTGCGCGTCAACGCCGTCTGTCCCGGTGCCATCGGTGGTCCACGCATCGACGCGGTGATCGCCCAGCAGGCAGTCCTTCACGGCATCGACGAGTCCGAGGCGCGCGCCGCGTTCACGACGGCCTCACCGATGGACCGCTTGGTGAGCGCCGACGAGGTGGCTGCCACCTGCGCCTTCCTCGCCTCCGACGCCGCCGCCGGGATCACCGGTGAGGACGTCAACGTCTCGGCCGGCGCGGTCATGTACTGACCCGCGCCCCTGCCACCCACCCCCATTTCCACCATAAGGACTCCCCATGGCGCTGATCGATCTCTCGCAAGACATCTACGAGGGCATGAAGGTCTACCCCGGACACCTCAAGACCGTCCAGTTCGAGCACGTGACGCACGAGGAGACGGCGCCGCGCTTCGAGGGCGGCTTCTCCTTCCAGACCAGCGGCGTCCTGCTGAACGACAACGGCCCGACCCACGTGGACTCCTTCTCCCACCTCGACCCCGACCCCGACGCCGAGACGATCGAGAAGATGTCCCTCGACCTCTTCTACGGAACCGCCGTGTGCCTCGACGTCTCCGGCTTCGCGCCCGGCACCGACATCACGGACGAGGACCTCACCCGGATCGAGGCGGCAGCACCGGTCGACGTGCGCCCCGGCGACATCCTGCTCTTCCACACCGCGACCTGGAACCGGTATGCCGGGGACAAGCGCTACCTCTCCGAGTTCCCCGGACTCTCGGAGTCGGCCAGCCAGTGGATCGTCGACCGCGGGGTCAAGACCTTCGGGGTGGACAGCCCGACGCCAGACAACCCCACCAGCACGAGCTACCCCTGCCACATGATGTGCCGGCGTGAGCACATCACCCACTACGAGAACCTCGCGAACCTCGACCAGGTCGTCAACACCCGGTTCACCTTCGTCGGCTTCCCCCTCAAGCTGCAGGGCGCCCACGGCGGGCCCACCCGAGCGGTGGCCATCACCGACTGACCTCGTCGCCCGACGAGCTCACCCCTCGTCATCCCCCCGACGACCGTGCCCGCCCCCGATCCGTGCACGGTCCGGCTGACCCCGAAGCAGGCACCTGCTTCGGGG
>JALYVC010000393.1 GCA_030853445.1 Actinomycetota bacterium
GACGCGGCGGAAGGGTCCCGGTGGCTGGAGATCCAGGTCGAGCCCTCGTCCTACGCCCCCTACGTCGGCGGGATCACCCCCGCCCTGGAGATCGTGCTCGACGAGGCCGCTCGCGCCTCTGCCGACACCGGAACAGGGGTAGGAGTCGTCGTTGCGGCCAGTCGGATCCGGCACCCATTCGACGCTCGTACGCTCGCCCGCCTCGCAGTGCGGTATGCCGGTTCGGGACCGGGCACGGTCGTCGGGTTCGGGCTGTCCAACGACGAGCGGCGCGGCGCGCTCGTCGATTTCGTCCCCGCGTTCGAGATCGCGCGGCGCGGCGGGCTCGCGCTGGTCCCCCACGGCGGCGAGCTGCTCGGGCCGATGTCGGTCGTCGACACCCTGGCCATGTTCGCCCCCGACCGGATCGGGCACGGGGTCCGCGCGAGCGAGGACGCCTGGGCACTCGACCGCGTCGCCGAGTCGGGGGTCACCCTCGAGGTGTGTCCCGGCAGCAACGTCTCGCTCGGGGTCTATCCCCAACCCGAGGACGTCCCGCTGCGCACGATCGTCGCCGCCGGCATCCCCGTCGCGCTGGGCGCTGACGACCCGTTGTTGTTCGGCACGCGGCTGGCCGACCAGTACACCATGGCCCGCGAGGACCTCGGCTTCTCGGATGTCGAGCTGGCCGAGCTGGCCCGGCAAAGCGTGACGGGCAGCAGAGCGCCGACCGAGGTGCGCGCCGACGCGCTCCGCGACATCGACGCCTGGCTGTCTGCAGCCCCCTGACTGCCCAACCCTCCCGACCGGACTCACGTTTGTGCCGGTTATCCGGCCCTCGACGCCCCTAGAACCCGTGACGAGACGAGTTCGGGCGGGCAAGAGGTGAGTCCGGTCGGGTGGAACGCAGCGAGCGCGCGGATTTGGTCTGCGTGGATGCGTCGGGGCACCCTGGTCGCCATGAGACCCGCTCTGGCGTTGGTTCCGGCCGCCGTCCTGCTGCTGGCCGGATGCGCGAACGGTCCCGCCGACAGCGACCCCGACGGCACCACAGGGCCGACCAGCACGGTGGCTGCCTCGACTACGACGCCGGCCCCCACGACCACCCCCAGCGGAACCACGGCCTCCAGCCCGTCAACCGCGGCCGCGACTGCGCTTCCGACAGCGTTCACCGACGTCAACCAGACCATCATCGACCCCGAGCTGGGCCAGTCGACAGCGGTGAGACGGATCGCCCGGCAGCTGCCCTGGCCAGCCGGTTACAACGCCTCGGCGCAGGCGTACGAGCTGGTCGCCGTCGAGATGACCTGGACCCCGTCGAAGACCTACACGATCCCGGTCTCCAAACAGGACTTCACGATCAACACCGGAAGCACGCTCGCAAACGCCCCTGACAACCTCGTCGACGGGGCGCTGACGACGGGTGGCTGGGCACTGCTGCCCGACAGCGCGAGCACCGGCGACGCCGTCACCGGGTGGATGGTGTTCAAGGTCGACCCTAGGGCCGCGCCGAAGCTCGTCCTGGACTACAAGCGACCGGCGTCGAAGGTGAGCGGCAGCTCCCAGACCTTCGCCGAACGCACCTTCTCCATCACCCTGGTGGGCTGACCTACGCCGGCTGCGCTGACCTTCAGAGCGTCAGTCCGACCAACACCGGCTCGTTGACGAGCCGCACGCCGAAGGCGTCCTGCACCCCGTCGCGGATCTCGCGGGCGAGCGCGACGACCTCGGCGGCCGTGGCGGATCCGCGGTTGGTCACCGCGAGCGTGTGCTTGCCCGACAGCGCAGTCGGCCCGGGCAGCCCGTGCCCCTTGCCGAACCCGGCCCGCTCGATCAACCACGCGGCGCTGGTCTTGCGGCCGCCGCCCTCCGGCCAGACCGGCAGGCCGGCGTCCGCCGACCCCAACCGCTCACGGACCCGGTGCCGCAACGCGTGCATCTCGGTCTCGGAGAGCACCGGGTTGGTGAAGAACGACCCGCAGCTCCATGTGTCGGGGTCGTCGGCGTCGAGGACCATCCCCCGTCGCCGGCGCTGGTCCAGGACTGCCTCCCGCGCCTGTGACAGGGGCACGCGGCTGCCCTGGGGGACGTCGAGCGCGCGGGCGAGGTCGGCGTAGGCGAGTGGCTCGGACAGGTCCGCTACGCGCAGCTGGAAGAGCACGTCGAGCACGACGTAACGCCCGCTGTGGACGCCCTTGCCGTCGCCGCTCTTGAACCGCGAGTCCCGGTAGGAGAACCCGCAGTCCGCGCCGAAGAACGTCCGGACCT